>CAIQXC010000785.1 GCA_903875675.1 Akkermansiaceae bacterium | reverse complement strand
GCGCGAGGTGGTTTACGGCTATCGCAACGAAGTTCTGTCCACCGAGACTCCGCGCGATTTGGTCATCGAGATCATTGAGGAAACTATTCCTGCCAAGGTCGAAAGCTATCTGGCGGATCACGATGATGAGCCCATCACCGATTACGCCGATCTGCTGCACTGGGTCAATGCCACTCTGCCGATCCGGATCGATTCCGCAGAACTCAACCGCGCCACCCACAGCCCGGACCAGATCGCGCCCATCCTCGTCGCCAAGGTCAAGGAGGCCTACGAGCGGCGCGTCGCCAATCTCCCCCTCGAAGTGCTCGATCAGGAAGAGCGCCGCATGGTGCTCGTCGCCATCGACAAGCAATGGCAGGCTCACCTGTACAACATGGATGCCCTGCGCGAAGGCGTGGGTCTGCGTGCCCAGGGCCAGAAGGACCCGCTCATCGAATACAAAAACGAGGCATACGAACTCTTCGTCACTCTGATGGATGCCATCAAACAGGACGCCTTGCAAAATTTGTTCCGCTCCGCCTCCAATCTCGAAGCCTTCCTCCGCGAGTTGCACAGCCGCCCCCAACAACTCCAAGGCGGCTCGCAAGAACTCTCCCGCGACAACCTCGCCACCGCCGGCAGCTCCGGCCATCTCGACCCCTCGGCCATGCCATCGCCCGAAGGCTCGACCCTCAAACTCAATCTGCCCAAACGCAAACCGAGTTTCGCCATCGAGACCACCGGCCGCAATGCCCCATGCCCCTGTGGCTCCGGTAAAAAGTACAAGCAGTGCCACGGCAAAGACGAGTGACCCACACGAGGCTGCGCCTCAGACCCAAGACGCAAGAGAAGAAAAACGATTGATGATTGTCGAATGATGAACGTTGATTTCTGATGTGAGCTTGGACAAGAGTTTCAGCACGAACCAAGCTCACTTCAAAAATCGTTCGACTGAGCTCACGCCGAGGTCCAAAATCAATATGCGTCAATCGTTCGACTGAGCTCACGCCGAAGTCGTCAATCCATCCGGGTTTGGAAAACTTGATCTCCCCCCCGCTCATTTTATCATGAAACTCATCCTCGCTTTCTGGCTCAGCGCCCTCGTCACTCAGGCCGCAGATCTTCCCGGTTGGAAACTCGTCTGGTCCGACGAATTCGATCACCCGGGCGCTCCAGACCCCGCCAAATGGGATTGCGAAAAAGGCCTGATCCGCAATGACGAAAAGCAATTCTACACCGACAAACGCCGCGAAAATGCCCGCGTCGAAGATGGAAAATTAATCATCGAAGCCAAAAAGGAACCCATGGGCGGCGGCCAATTCACCTCCGCCAGCTTGATTTCCCGCACTCATGGCGAGTGGACGTACGGCCGCATCGAGGTCAGGGCCAAGCTGCCGGCCGCTCGCGGCACTTGGCCTGCCATCTGGATGCTGCCCGCCGACTTCGGTAAAGTCCCCTGGCCTCGATGCGGAGAAATCGATATCATGGAACACGTCGGCCATGAGCCCGGCCTCATCCATGGCACGCTGCACAGCGAGACCTTCAACCACATCAAAAACACCCAGCGCTCCGCCACCCTGCCCCTGCCCACCGCCAGCAGCGGGTTCCACACGTACTCCATGGACTGGTCCGCCGAGCGCATCGTCATGCACGTCGATGGCAAAACCTATGCGACGTTTGATCACAAACCGGGTGACACCGAGGCTGAGTGGCCGTTCAACAAACCGTTCTATTTGATTCTCAACCTCGCGATCGGCGGCAGTTGGGGCGGCCAGAAGGGCATCGCCGAGGCCGAGTTCCCCCAACGGATGGAAGTGGATTACGTCCGGGTCTATCAAAAATCTGTTGATGGGAAGTGAGGCCGCATGGTGCGGGTTGTCCGGCGTGTTCAGAATGACCAACCTTGCCATGGCTGGCATCAACAGTCCCTCACAACTGATGGCGGAGCGGATTGAGATCCGCCAAAATAGGCTTGCAGCCATCTGCCACCCGTTGCCCGGTGCCACAGCCTATGTCAACCGCCGACCGGTCAATATTCCGGCGGCCCACGAGGGTTTTCTTTTGCTGGAAATGCTGACGGCCCGCTTCCCGCAAATTCCGCTAGCAGAGTGGGAGGCCCGCTGCGATGCGGGCCGCTTTATAAGTGAGGCCGGCGAGTTGCGCGGGAAAAACCATCGGGTGCGCGGCGGCGAGCGGGTGCTCCAGATCTTTCCCAGCGCGGCGGAACCACCCGTCGCCACCGACATCCGCTTGTTGTATGAGGACGAGGCTATAATCGTCATTAGGAAGCCAGCTCCGCTGCCGATGCATCCAAGCGGCCGGTTCAACCGGAATACTCTTCAACACATCCTCTCGCTTGCTTATGCACCCGAAGTGCTGCGGCCGGTTCACCGCCTCGACGCAAATACCAGCGGGGTGGTGGTGATGGCCAGAACCCGTGATTGCTGCCGACGTTTGCAATTGCAGTTTCTCGCCGGAGAGGTCGAAAAACGTTATCTGGTAAAAATCGTCGGTCAGCCGACCGCAGACCACTTTATGGCCACTGCTGCCATTTCAGCCGCACCGGGTGTCTTGGGCACCCACGCCGTTGACACCGAAGATGGGCGTGCCGCACGCACCGAATTCAAGGTGTTGGACCGGCTGGCGAACGGCACAGCTTTGTTAGAGGCTCGTTTACTCACCGGCCGCACCAATCAGATCCGGGTCCATCTATGGCACATGGGGATGCCGGTGCTTGGGGATCCGGCATATCTGGCAGGCGGTATGCTAGGAGACACCCAGACGCTGAATACCGCGGCACAACCTCTACACCTGCACGCATGGCGACTGGCGTTCAAGCACCCGCTCAGCGGCATACCAATGGCATTTGAGGCACCGTGCCCATGGGCGTGATGCCATCAACCTCATGACTCTTGGGGCGGTGGCGGGAGCGGAAAATAGAATGGCTGAACCGGAACTTGACTCGGAGGGCGGCCGATTTCATATTCTGCGCCGAAGTCTTCACAAGAACCATCCACCCCCTCAATCCCATGCACAAAATCCCCGTTCTAACCAGTCTGCTCTTTTCCCTCGGCGGCAGCGCCTTGGTTGCCCAAAACGCCCCTGCGCCTGCCGCTCCTGCCACTCCAGTTGCCCCTGCGCCTGTCCCCCCCCCAGCGCCTACGGAACCGGTCGATATGAAGGCCGTGAGTTACATTATCGGTGCGGATTTGGGCCAGAAGCTCAAGACCAACAGCGTTGAGGCCAGTATGGACGATTTGAGTGCCGGTATCAAGGACGCACTGGCTGGCACGGAGCCGAAGTATTCACAGGAACAACAGCAGAAAATCATGACGGCCTTTCAGGGCGAACTCCGCGTCAAAATGGAAAAGAAACAGGCCGAGGCGGCGAAGAAAAACACCAAGGTGGCCGAGGATTTTCTAGCGGAAAATGGCAAGCAACAAGGCGTCATCACCACCTCAAGCGGCCTGCAGTATCAGGTCATCAAAAACGGTGAAGGTCCAAAGCCCACCGCAACCGACAAGGTGAAGGCCATTTACAAGGGCCAACTCATCAGCGGCACCGTCTTCGATGATTCCCACGGCCAACCCCGCGAATTTCCAGTCAGTGGCGTGGTCCCCGGCTGGCAGGAAGCTCTGCCGCTGATGACCACAGGATCCAAATGGAAACTTTTCATCCCGCCGAGCCTCGGTTATGGCGCAGCGCAGCGCGGCCCGATCATTGAACCGAATTCCGTTCTGATCTTTGAGATTGAATTGGTCGAAATCTCCAAGGCACCGGTCGCCGTCACACCCCCAGTCTCTATCAATCCTTCCGGCAGCGCCCCGGTCAATCCCCAAACGCCACCGAGAAAACCCGTCGTTGCCGTATCACCCCCAATTTCCATTCCTCCCCTCAACAAAGAGGGTGGTGACGCCCCCAAAAAGGACGATAAGAAAAAAGAATAGCGGCAAAGCGCAGCGCCTGGACCGCCCAAGTGTGGACTGAGTGTGGCAAGCGAAGCGCGACACCGCTTTCAGAACCCTGGTGAATGACTGATGTGTCTTTTAGTTCATCTTGTTGACTCACACATGATCTTGTTAACTCACACATGGCAGCCGCATTTCAGGTGATGCACGCTTGGATAGGCTCTGTCCGTGGCCAAACTTCGATATTCTGGTAGGCCAGGGCCTGCCAGAATATCGGCACATGGCCCATACTGCGCGAACGCCAGACCCTAGCGGCTAGCAAGCGAACTTGTCATGTGGCATGAAGTGGCCACACGAATGAATAGTTCCTGTCCGATCGGCGCGTGTTATCGGGAGGGATTCAGGCCGAAATTCTTAATCCTGCATCTGCTTCCTATCCGTTCTTCTTGAGAAAATCCACTTCACTCCACGTACTGCCAGCATGGCCAAATGGAACGCGAACGAGCCAATCCTGTGGATAGGCCGCGTCCTTTGATACTCCTTCTTGCATGCAATGCAGCAAAATCGGTGTCCAGACCCAGATATCAGATACTCACCGCAGGTTCTACAATTTCTCATGGCATTCTCGGCTGATTGTTGTTGTTAAAGTTGCCCCTCCGGCCTCCTGTGAGAGTCCAAGTGTCTGATGAGATACTCCGAGGTGGCAGTTGGAACGACCTCTCGCATCATTGTTGATCAGCGTGTCGCAATAACCATGATTAAGGTTTAAGTAATAATAACGTCGGATTTCGCATTTGCTGCGGGTTGAGAGTCAGAAGTGCTTAGAACGAACGGAAGATATAAGCTGTAAATTGATATATGTAGAGTGATGCGTCTTTTTTGGCGCAGTTCATGGGATGGCCGTGTGGCCACTTCATGCCACATGACAAGGTTGCAATGGAACGTTAGTATAGGGAATGCCGCTGCGGAGTCGTGGACATCTACGTACAAATGCTGTCTGCCCGAACGGGTATTCACCAGAGGTGCTGCCGACGCTCGACAGCCACAGTGGCCGCAATTGCCCAAAGCTCAAAGCTCAAAGCCCAAAGCCATGCAGATCCAAACAGTATTGTTAGTTGTTGTTGTCGCCAGCCAACTCGCCCCCTCAGTGCAAGGCGACACTGGAGGTCTTACGTTTGACTCGGGCACGATCTCCGGGGTGATCTCGGGTGCCGGGAGCTTGACCAAGGTGTCCCCCGGCATCCTGGTTCTTTCCGGCGCCAACACCTACACCGGTCCAACCCTCATTGAGGCTGGCACGCTCACCCTCGACGGCTCGCTGAGTTCCAACGTCATCAATGTTGCTGCGGGAGCCACGCTTATCAATAGCGCTGGCGGGCTGAGCGCCTTGAGTACCCTAACCAATAACGGCATCACCCAACAGAATGCCGACGACACCATCGCCGCACTGGTCAACTCCGGCAGCATCAACGGTAGCAGCACCCTGACCGCCCTCACCTACGGGCTCAACAATGGCTCGCTCATCGTTGCCAATCTTGGCAGCGGCTCGCTCATCGCCAATGGATCCGTCAGCCTTAACGGCAGCAGTGCGGCCTCGAGCATTCACGTCCAGACCGGCAGCACCTCGCTGGGGGCAGCCGGGCGCTTGTTGGATGGCAGCGTCGTGACGATCGACGCGTTGGCCACCCTCAAGATGGGAGGGGACGAGAAAATCGGCACGCTGGCCGGAGCTGGCAATCTTCAAAATGGGGGCGGGCAGCTCACGGTGGACGGCGGGAACTTTTCCGGCAGCATTTCCGGCAACGGAGGCCTCACCAAGGTGTCCACCAACAACCTCGTCCTCTCTGGGACCAATACCTATACCGGTACCACTCTGGTAAACAGCGGAAACCTCGAAGTGGGCGGCTCGCTGACCGGCAGCTCGATAGTCACCGCCAGCGGCAGCACCCTCACCGTGGACGTCGGCAGCTCCATCCACACGGATACTTTAAATGTATCCGGCAACGTGACCGTGCACGATAGTTTGAGCCTCAATTACCTGACCCTAACCGGCAACGGGGTGATCGACAGCAGCGGGTCAGGCTTCATCAATCGTGCCGGGGCCACAGTCACGAAAGGGCTCACGTTCAACGGCAACTTCACCAATCAAGGCATCTTGGCCCCTGGCAGTTCGCCCGGCCTAACCACCATCGCCGGCAACTACACCGAGGCGGGCTCGCTCCATGCCGAACTGCAAACCACCACCCCCATCACCGGCCACGACCAAGTGCGCGTGGGCGGCACCGTCTCCCTCCTGCCTGGCTCGTCCCTTGTCGTGGAAACCTATAACAATGTGTTGCCCCTGCGCGGCGCGATCTATCAGGTTGTCGCCAGCTCCATCGGCGGCATCAAACCGATCACGGGTATCTTTTCAACCGTGCACTTTGACGCCGACGGAGCGAGCGGGCCCGGCGTGGCTGTGACCAACGCCGCAGTGCTTTTTGACCAAGCCACGGGGCGGGTCATTGCCACCGGGCTGAACGGACCAACCAGCACGTTTGCGGACCTCGGCAACACTGCCGGCCAGCGGCAGTTGGCCGCCAACATTTTCAACAACGCCACCAGCTTGATCGGCCCCAACCAGATTAACAGCAGCACCACTGCCGGCGCGCTCGCCCTCCAACTCATCGCCTCGCCCAACAGCCTATCCACCCTAACCCCGGTATTTTACGGAGCCGTCGCCGATTACGCCATGGCCAGCGACTTGGCCGTGACCAATCTGCTGCACGACCGGGTCACCCATCTACGGAGCATGCCGGGGTCCAGACAGGACGACATGGCACTTTACACCGGCATCATGCAGCACAATTTTGACAGTGCCGACCACGTCAACATCGACCGCACGGACTGCTACGTGGGTGGCGACTATTCCGCCGCAAAGAACATGACACTGGGCCTGCTGGGAACCTATAACAACGGTAGTTTTTCCACCGACTCCGGGCGGGGTGACATGAGTGGAATGGGAGCCGACGCCTACATCAAGACCCGCCTCTGCCCGAGCGCCGGCCTGACCGGGCGGCTAGGCTATGGTTCGTATCATTGCGACCTGCGGCGCAACACCACCGACACCGTGCAGGCCCTTGGTTCGACCGATAGCGGTGTGATAACCGGCAGTTTGGGACTTGGCTGCCTGGGAGGTCAGTGGGGTGAGTTGAGCCTTGTGCCTCGTGTCGATCTAACCTATTCGCACGCCACGGTCAATGGCTTCACTGAAGCCGGTTCCAGCGACCGAATGGTGTTAGGTTCCTATGGAGCTGAGCGGCTGTGTGCCCAGCTTGGCGGATCGCTGGTCTGGGCGACCAAGTTGGATGGTCATTTCCTCGGGGTAGAGATCAATTCCAGCTTTGAGCAATTCCTCATCGATCACAGGGGTAGCCAGCAGGCGACGATGGTCTCCGACCCCACCTTCAGCTTCAATCAATCCTTCGCCAACCCCCAATTGACAAACATCAGTTGCGGCCTGCGTGTCGGTTATGGCATCAACGGCTGCACCAGCATCTATGCCGGCTACGAGGGGCGCATCTCCGGGGAGTCCAGCGGCAACGGCAGTCTGGGCCTGCGAGTGAGCTTCTAATTTTGGCGGATGTCGATGATGACAGGCAGCAGACATGCACTGAGAGATTGAACGCGCGGTGGTACATCAGCCAGTGCGAGGAAGCAACCGGTGAGTGGGATCTTGCATGACCCTCAATGAGAAATAAATTCGCCGTGCAAACTCATCGAAAGTTGCCTAAGAATCTCCCCCAAGCGTATTTCTGCAAACCGCATGATGATCACTATCCACGTTTTCAAGACAAGCGTCCGCTTGGCATCTGTTGTTCTAGCCGTATTCGGGCTTGTTGCCGCGACCGCTAAAGCCCAGACGATGCCACAAGACAACTGGCGCTACAACGGCCATCCTTCAGGAGACGAGCTCTCCCAGTGGGATTATTTCTCGCAGCCGCGTAGTCAGCAAGGGCTCTACCGCCAATCTATCGACCCCTCCCGACCCTTCTGCGGGCTACCGCTTCACCGGCTGGCTCATCGGAGGCATCCGCTATGACCACCCCTATCAGTATCAGCCGATTCCCATCACTGTGACCTCCGACACCACGGTCGTAGCCCGCTATATTTCCGCCGCCGATGACACGAACAACAATGGCATCCCCGACTGGCAGGAGTGGTTCTATTTTAACTCACTGCAATACAATCAGACCTCGATTCTAAACGGGGACGGATTTACCTACGCCCAAAAACAACTCCGCGGGTTTTCGCAGATCGTGGCAGACCAATTGGAAATGGGTGGGATCAGCCGCAGGCGTTCGAGAACCTTTATCGTGGATACCACCGGAAGATTGCCCTATCGCCTCACGAGTGATCCGGCAACGATTCTAGAGCAGACGCAGTATTTGGCAGCAGGAACCCCCATCACCGTCCCTGACAAAAAAAACAGCACGTATTCAAACTACAAATTTGCTTGGTGGGACCTCAACGGCGTGCGCCAGCAAGATCCAACGGGTGTCGCGCTTACAACATTCAGCTTTACGCTCAATATGGCTAGCACCGTTACGGCACACTACGTCGATCCGAGTCTGTACACGAATGCCGACGGGATTTCCGATTGGACGCAATGGACCTATTACGGATCGATGGCCAATGGTCCCACCAGCGAAACGGATGGCGATGGTTTCACCTATGCTCAAGAGTTGCTGAGAGGTTTTTCGCCTCGGGTGGTGGACACCTTGGATCAAGGTGGGGTATCAAGGAGGCGATCCGTGCTGACAACGGTCAATGCGGTGTTCCTAGCGAATTTCCCCGCCATCGGCGCGAATGCCGCCATCAATCTCACCCCCACGAGTGCTCGATTGACGGCGCAGATCAATCCCATAGGTGCCGACACAACGGCATATTTCCAGTGGGGGCTGACGGCAGCCTACGGCAATCAAAGTCCCACTCAAGATCTGGGTAGCGGTGATCAGTCGATCACCGACTTTGCGGACATTAGCGCACTCACACCCAATACGCAGTACCATTTCCGAGTGGTGGCCACCAGCAGCCGTGGAACATCCCAAGGCAGTGACTATACGTTCGTTACCCCACAAGGCACTTTCAATTGGTGGATCGGCACCTATCCCGGTTTGGCAGACCCAACCGCTGCAGGTGACCCCGATCACGATGGAATATCAAATCTGCTGGAATATGTGCTCAATGGCAATCCGGGCACGCCCTCCACGACGATCCTTCCGGTCGTTTCCAAGATGGAGAACAACTTTGTCTTTAGCTTCAATCGCCGCGCGCCTTCGGCACAGGACACCACCCAGATTTTCCAATACAGCACGGACCTGAGCCATTGGACGGATGTGATGATTACCCCACCGACCGACGCCAGGGTGACCCTGGGTGTGGCTGATGCCGATGGTGTCCAGAAAGTGACCGTGACCATTCCTGTAGCTGCCAACCCCCGCATGTTTGGTCGGCTCAAAGTTTCACAGCCGTGAGAGGTTTCTCCGTTGATAAGCAGCTAAATGCGCCACGTGGCTGCGTGCCGCGTGGCTGCTGCGTCTCGCAGCAGGCCGTGAGCGCTGCGTCTCGCAGCGCGTGCCAGGTGGCTGACCATGATTAGAGAATGACCAGGGGC
>CAIQXC010000784.1 GCA_903875675.1 Akkermansiaceae bacterium | reverse complement strand
CCCGGCGGTTGCTGCTCGCATTTCAACATTTGAGCTTGCTCGACCCCGTGGCGCTTTTGAGGTCGAACACTGAGTTCTGGGGATACGAGCGTACGGCAAGCTCGCCGCCTGCCGTGTCGGTTACGAGCCGGGTGGCCGCGTCGACAGCCGCCCGCAGGTGTCCGTCGATCACGGCATGGACCTGCCGAAGCTCGTTTTCCAGTTGGGATTGGCGGATGCGCAATCTCAGAGGGTGCCCAATGGTGGCCTGTTCGTCCCTGAGCGACTGGCATTCGCTCGGGTAGGGGCACCGTCCGATCAAGCCGGGAAGCTCATCGGCCCGCACCAGAGTGATGACAAGCGTTTGCAGTTGCCCCTGAAGCCTGGTGGCATGCTCCACCGACTGGCGGAAGACTTCAATGAGGTCGTGGGTTGCGGTGTTCATGGCGCCATGGGTCAGCGGTTGGTCAGACCTTTGCAGAATGCCCCGCAGGCGGCGGCCATGCGCTTGTCCTCATCCGCAATCTGGACCTGAGCCGCCAGCAGTTGGCAGCGAACCGGCGGCGAGGATTTCCGCCACGATTTCACGGATGAGCGGCACCGGGATTTCGGTGATGGTGAAGACGACGCCCGACAGGCTTTTGCGGCCGATTTGGTCCTTGAGGAACTTCAGCGCGGAGCCCCGCGTGCGTCCCTGGTGACGGCCTTCAAAGAGCGTGGTGTCGCTTTCTTCGCATACGATCCAATACAGTTTGTTCATGGTCTTCTTCGGTTGGTTATTGTTGGTTAGGCGAGAGTGGTTTCACCCCGCCAATGGGCGGTTGATCTGGATGGTCCGGCCCTTGGTCTCACCGGCGAAGTCGCTTTCAGAATTCACGCTGCGGGTCCGGTGGGTCCGGGTGCGGAGCTTGCCGTAGTGTTCATCGACATAGCGGGTGATCGCCGCAGTCTGATCAACCACCACTAGCGCGTAGGTCTGCCGCTGACCGGTGGCGTAGGATTCCTCGGCCCGTTGCTTCGCCGCCTTGAGTTCGGCGTTGATGCCGTCACGCAGTCCCCGGTAGTAGGACGCCTTGTCGGGTTTCCATGCCGTCTTCTTGAACTCATTCCAACAGCGGAAGAATGTCTGCCGCAGGTAGTTGAAGGAAAAGATGGCGAAGTCCACGTCCTCGGGTGCTCCTATGATGTCCACTGGCGTTCCTTTGCCGTCGTGCATCAGGATGGTCCGCACGTTGAAATGCGTCTGGAGCAGTGACAGAATCATAAAGTCCGCAGGGTTGAGCGTCTTGGGCAGGTCAACCTTCGCCTTGTTGACGGTGAAGGCCGCGCCGCCGGATTCGCCATGTTCCATGCGGAACAGTGCGGAGTCGATGTTGTGGTGGGTCATGAGTTCCTGAGCCTTGGACAGGGCGACCTTGGCCTCGTTCTCGGTGGAACCGCGTGAGCGGTCGGCCAGTCGGAGGAGTTCCGCAAGTTTGTTACCGCCACGCCCCTGTGGCCCTCGGGCTTGCTCGGCCCGCTCACCGTGCAGCTAAGCGAACCCTTCGTGCGATAAAACTCCTCAAGATCGAAATGATCGTATGATAAGAAACTCATGAAACCTATGAAATCCATCGCCTTCCTCCTCATCCTGCTGATGGCACTGCTAGCCGCATTGCACGCCGCCGATGCACCAAAGCCCACCTTGTGCTGACCACTCCCGTGGAGCCGCCGCATAGAGGTGCCATGCCATGAAATATAGTGCCGTCTGACAAATGATCCATCACACCATCTCACTCCTTCCACACCGGGCCGATACTGCCGCCAGGGACGAATTCCGCCGTGAAGTTGATCGTCCTGCGATCGGGATCGCCTTTGCGCACGGCGTTCACCCAGCGCACCACTCGGCGCACGATGAGCGCGTTGTCCCATTGCATGTGGGCAACACCCGGATAGCACCAGTCCAGCGAGGCATCACAATCGGTGGAAACCAGTGAGACCTGTTCCGGCACGCGGATGCCACACCGGGCGAGAAACGCCACCGCGGCAAAAAATCGGGGAAACTCATCGATGATCAGCGCGGTGGGCGGCGTGCGCTGAAACAAAGTTTCGAGCAAACGGCTGAATCCCTTCGGGGTTTCCTCCCAGTCCGGCAGGTTGTAGCCGCCTGTTAGAACGCCGTGGGCGGCTAGTTCTCCCAGAAAGGCACGCTCAGAGATCCCCGGCGTCGGCTTGCGGCGCACTTCTCGGGCGATGAGCACAATCCGGCGATGCCCGTGTTCAAGGAGGTGGCGCGTGGCGGCACGATAAGCCGGCGCGGTATCCGGCCCGGTCCGGGCCAGCGGCAGATTGCCGGTCCGGCCATACAGTGCGAGGCAGGGCGTCGGCTGGGTGACGCACCACTCCAGCAGGGTGCGTGACCCGGCCTCGACCAGCCAGGCATCCGCCCGGGTTTCGGTCAGTTGGCGGGTCAAGCGCCAGACCTCGTGTTTGAGCTCGATCTGGGATTTCTTGCAGAAGAAAGCCGCATGACCCGCAGCGTCCAGTGATTGCATGATCTCGGTCAAGACCAGTGACGGTTGGGGGCAGTCCGCCAGGTGCGCGTCGTGGCGCAGGATGGCCACGCGCAGCGGCCGCCGGAGTGCCCCGGACTCGCTGCCAACGGCAATGCTGCGGCTGCGGCCCAGCCCGCTGTCGGTGAGCACCCCCTCGGCCTCCAGTTGTCGCAGCGCGCGCCGGACCGTATGCGGCGAGACATCCAGCTCTGCGGCCAGTCGCAGCACGCCCGGCAAGTTCCCGCTCCAGCGTCCCTCGCGCATGCCTTCGCGCAGACGAGTGGCGACCAGTTCGTGTTTGGGGGTTTGCAGCACCGGTTGCATCGTCCGCATACTGAAACACTGTTAGAACCAGTTGTCAAAAAAATAATCCTTGTGCTGCCGGGGATTGTACCGCAACTACTCCCGTCGTAACCCAAACCCGATTGGTCATTGACGGCCACCGTGCCGAAGACCGCGCTGAAACCATCGCAATAACCCCCGTAATCCGCCAATAAGCAAAGCAAAATCGCCATGAGAACCAAGACCCCCACCCGAATCTGCAACCACCTGCGAGTTGCCCTCAAACACTCCGCCCTCGCTGTCGCGGTGGCAGCGGGACTTGCCGCTGCCAGCGTGCATGCGGCCGCACTCACCTGGGCCGTGGCAGGCGCTGGTGCTTGGGATGACACGACCGCAAACTGGACCGGAGAGGCCACGATCTTTGCCGGCGGCGACGACGTGACCTTCAACAACACTGCCGGCGGCACGATCACCATCGCGTCCGGCATGTCGCCGACATCCACCACCGTCAGCGCCACAGGCGGCACTTATGCCTTCAGCGGAAGCCCCGTTGCTTCTGGCTCGCTCACCAAGACCGGCGGCGGCACGCTGCAACTCAACGTCACTCCGGCCAACTTCAGCAGCATCGCCGTCAATAACGGCACGCTGTATTTGTATGCTGCGGAAACCGGGTTTGCTCCGAACGCGGCTCCCTTCACCATCCCCAATGTGACGGTGGAAAGCGGTGCCACGCTCGAGGCGTTTAGGGCGCATGCCTCGGGCGGCACCCTCACTCTGAACGGAGGGAGGTATTGGGAATGGAATGGTTGGAATGATGGCGGCTGGTGGGGCCCCATTAACCTGGCCGCCAACTCCTACTTTGGCAGAACCGATTGGTATTGCTACGCTCAAACGCTCGGTGGCGAAATCAGCGGGCCGGGGGGCTTCACCTACGACAGTTTTAATAACCAACAGGGGGCACCTTTGACTCTCTCCGTCGCCAACAGTTACTCAGGCCCCACGATTGTCAACAGCGGCAAGGTGGTCTGCAAAGATCCTTCCTCCCTCGGCAGCGGTGGTCCCCTGAGCATCGGCACCAGTGCCGTGGTCGCATTGAATTACACCGGTGACCACGCCGTCGCCTCGTTGACCCTCGGCGGAGTCACAATGACCAACCCTGGCACCTACGGCTCGCTCTCATCCGCTGCCACCTTCAAAAGTGCCTTCTTTGACGGCACCGGCACGGTGTCCTATGGGGCCCCGGAGTCCGCCGCGTATATTGCCTCCTTCGGGACCAACCTCCCCGGGAGTGGCACCATCATTGGCACGGTTGCTGCCAACGCGGCCACCATCACCTGGCTCGTGCCCAGTGGAACGGATTTTGCATCGCTCGCGCCTGACTTCGTGTTGTCCTCCGGGGCGACGTGCAGCCAACGGAACACCGGTGACCTACCCGCCCCGGGCTTCGACGTCGGCCCGGTGGTTTACACCATCCGCTCGCAGGATCTATCGATCACCAACGTCTATACCGTCACGGCCGAGTATTTGCCGACTGAGTCCACCCTGTTATGGAACGTCGCCGGCGGTGGAGACTGGAACCTCTCCACCTTCAACTGGCTCGGGCAGACGTCCGGTTTGCCCAATACATTCGTCACGGGCGTCAATGTGATTTTCAACAAGACCGCCGGCGGCACGATCGTCATCAATCCTAGCATGGAACCGCTATCCACCACCGTCAGCGCCGCCTCCGGCAACTATACCTTCAGTGGAGGCCCCATTGTCGGCACGGGCTCGCTCACCAAGTCCGGTGCCGGAACACTAAAAATCGATGATTTGGTCAGCGGCACTGGCACTGTGGTCAGCAACACCTTCAGCGGCGGAACCGTCATGAACAGCGGCACACTTCATTTGGGCGGCATGTTCTCTGGGATCAGTCCGGACTGTCGGGGGGCTCTGGGGACGGGAACGGTAACGCTCAACGGTGGCATGATCGAGTTTGACAGATACACCGAATCGAACGCCCTGATTGTCAACGCTGGCACGCTTTACAGTCAAAACGGCTGGGGTGCCAGGTGGAGCGGCCCCATCACCTTGAACGCCACCCTCACCTGCAATACCGGTTATGTCCTGACTTGCAGCGGTGCCATCAGCGGAGCCGGTGGCTTGAATAAGACAGGTGGGGACTCCTTGGTCCTTTCCGGCACCAACTCCTACACCGGCCCCACGACGATCAACGCCGGCACGGTGGCCTTTAACAGCGCGGTGGACCAAACGCTCCCAGGCGACATTTCCGGCCCCGGCAAGTTGACCAAAGGCGGGTCCGGCACATTGACGCTCACCGGCGTGGTTTCCTACACCGGCGCGACGACGCTCACCGCCGGCACCCTGGTCTTGAGCAACTCGGCGGACCAAACCTTGCCAGGAGCCATTTCCGGCGCAGGCAACCTGACCCAGGCCGGCCCCGGCAGGCTGACCCTCACCGGCCTCAACACCTACACCGGTGTGACTACCGTTAGCGGCGGCATCCTCGCCGTCAACGGCACCTCGCTCAGCGACACCGGCAAATTGGTCATCGATACCGGCGGCAAGGTGGAACCCACCGGTACTGAAATCGTGGACATCATGTTCTTTGGCACGACACCCCAAGCCGCCGGAACCTGGGGTGCCACTGGCTCGGGTGCCGACCACATTGACGACGACCGCTTCACCGGTACTGGCGGCGTCGTGAGCGTCATCAACATGGTAATCACGGGTAAGGTCACCCTTGAAGACGGCACCACTCCGGTTGAGGGCGCACTGATCAGTGCCGTGGGTGGTCTATTGACAAGTAGCACGCACACACTTGCAGACGGCACTTACTCAGTCCCTGCCAAGGGTGGCGACACCGTGAATGTCTCTGCCAGCAAAGCCAAATATGTCGTGACCGATCCTGTGTCCAACCTTTACACAATCAATACGGCGACAGATCCAGCAACCGACATCAACTTCAAGATGATGCCGTTGCCCATCAGCAAGCTCGTGGACCTCAAAGCCAAGGATTTGACTGCCGGGCCTATCACTGACTGGACCAATGCCGGCACTGCCGGAGGCGTGTTCACTACGATCGCTGGAACAGGAACAGCTCCTGAAGTCAAGGATGTTGGTGGTGCCAAGGCTGTTGCTATTACTGCCGGCTACGGCCTTGCATCCAGCTTCAACACTCCGGCGGCTATCACCGGCGCCAATCCGTGGACCATGGCTGCATGGGTTTACCGGTCCGCCGATCTTCCCTGGCAGGGTTCAGAAGAATGCGTCATCGGTTTGGGTAATGCCAGTCCTAGTTATAATTTGGTAATCCTGAACTACTCCAATGATCCCGATTGGGGCTATATCGACAGCGGCGTAATAAACTTCGGAAATGCCAATCCTCCGGTCAGGGGTGTCTGGCATAGCATCGTGGCGACCTACGATGGCATGACTCTCAATTACTACGCAGATAAGGTTCTGCTGAAGAGCGGCAGCGGTTCCCTTAGAACACCCGGGGAACCGATGACCATCGGATTCATCTATGATGGCACTGACGTTCCTGGTTGGTCGATTAGTTGGGCCAGCATCGCTTCAATCGAAGTCTATGACGGTGCCT
The DNA here is from genome assembly GCA_903875675.1 of Akkermansiaceae bacterium. GTDB lineage: Bacteria > Verrucomicrobiota > Verrucomicrobiia > Verrucomicrobiales > Akkermansiaceae > Luteolibacter. The sequence continues at coordinate 2,534 of CAIQXC010000784.1, read as the reverse complement.
TGAGCAAAACCTCAATAGATGCTATTTACGATGCTGGCCTTGGCTCACCCTCCTATTCCACCTGGGCCAACACCAACGCGCCCGGCCAATCCCCGGGTCAGGATTACGACAATGACGGCGTGCAAAATGGCATCGAATACTTCATGGGCCAGACGGGTTCGTCCTTCACGGCCATGCCCGGCCTGGACAGCACCAACACGGTCACCTGGCCGAAGGATCCGGCCTACAACGGCACTTGGCAGATCCAAACCTCTCCCGACCTCAAGACGTGGGCGGACGTGGCCGGCACTGACAACACGACCTCGGTTTCCTACACCCTGCCAACTGGCATGGGCAAACTGTTCGTCCGCCTGCTGGTGACGCCGGCACCGTGAGGCTGCCAGCGAAGAGATCGTGGATGGAAGATCGCAGATAGAAGAAGCGCCGGCGCATCCACGATCTACAATCCTCGCTAGCTCCGCACACATATCGTTTCCAGAGTTATGGGTTTTTCCCGGCTTGGCGGGGTCGCTGGTTCGCACCGGCGGCCCCGCACTTTTTGTTAGCGCGGCAACACAAACCACAGTGAAGGCGGCCTCCGGTGGGATTGCTTATGCCGAAGTCATGTCGGTCGGGATCGCCCTCACACATGCGGGTGACCGCTTACTCCAGCAGAGCGCGTTTCATGCCGATGGTGCCTTTGCGGGCGTCTCCGGCGGGTGACGCGGTTAGCTTTTCCAGATAAGGAATTCCGTCGTCGTCCACATGAGAGACGACGGTGTCCCAGGTGGTGAGCCCATGGCGGTCGAGGCGCAGGCGCAGGAGCCAACCGTAGCGTGAAGGACCTTCCTTGAAGCCATCAAAGACGAAGTCGCTGAGGCTATAGACGATGAGCTTGCCCTTGTAATACTCCGCGCCTTGCATGCAGTGCGGATGGCTGCCGACGATGGCATCGGCCCCGGCGTCGATCATTTCCCGGGCGAATTGTCTCTGGCGCGGGCTGACCGGCTCATGTTCCTCACCCCAATGCATGAAAGGAATCACCAGATCGGCCTTGTGGATGGAGCGTGCGGCTTTGATATCGGCTTTCACCTGCTCGTCCACGCCCCAAGCGACACCGGGCCGGGATGGGCCGGCTTCAAACTCGCGGGGATGAATCTCGTTGTATGCCAGGAGGGCGATGCGCAGACCGTTGATCGTGAGAATGTGCGGCGTGCGCGCCTCGGCGGTGTTGCGGCCGCCACCGATGTGGGCGATGTGGTGATGGTCGAGCAAATCAAGCTGTTCCACAAAGGCATCATTCCCGAAGTCGCCGGTGTGGTTGTTGGCGAGCGAGACGACATCGAAGTGCCGTGCCACCATGGGCAGCACGCGTGGATGCGGCTGGAAGGTCCAAGACTTGCCTTCCATGGGCTTGCCTTTGGTGGACACGACGCATTCGAGGTTGCCAATACTGGCATCAGATGCCAGCAAAATGCTGGCGAATTCCTTGAAGGGATCCATCCCCCGGGCAATGCATTCACCGGGCCGGTCCGCGAGCATGATGTCGCCGACGAACACGAGCACGGCGGTGTCGGGTGTCTTGCTGCTGACGTGCGCGGGTTGATTCCTCAACGAGCAGGAGGTGGTGGCCAGGCTTAGGGCCACCGCGCCAAGGGCAGGAATGTGAGATATAGACATGGACGATGCAGCGTTGGATGGGGGGCAACCAGCAGCAGGATCGTGGTGGCACAAACGAGCAATTCTGGGATTTCCATGGTATTTTGTCGGATACGCGCGGATCGAACGATTCCTTTCTCACCGCTATGAGCCACCGTCCAGAGGGCCAGAGGGCCAGAATTCTCAATTTCACAACTGATTGATTCTCCGGGCCATCTCGGTCCACCGCCCCGTAGCCAGTGGTAACCGCCGCATTACAGGCGGAGAGGCTCATCCGACTCACTTCACCACCTGCAGCCGCATGTATCGCTGCGGATGGATGGCAAACGACACGTTGTTGTAGCCCCAGGCTGCCACACTGCCGTCTGCGCACTGGGCGATGGAGTGATATTGGCCTGCTGCAAGACCGGTCACTAACTTGCCGGATAGAACTCCAATGCCTGATACCGCGACCGGCACACTGCAGTTGGCCGAACTGTTATTTCCCAACTGACCATAACTCCCCTGCCCCCAGGCCGCCACGCTGCCATCACTGCACAACCCCAAGCTATGGTAAAAACTGGCGGCGAGCGACACCACCGTCTTGCCAGCCAGCACGCCCGTGCCAAGCACAGCCACCGGCACGCTGCTGTTGGCTCAGAACTCAGCATTCGACCTCGCTTTCGACAACGGAGCGACCAAGTCGAATTCCCTAAGTGTCGGCTGTGGGCGGAAGCGCAATGCCTCAAACAAATGTTACCATGCGAGGACTGACCCCATCGGCCGATGGGGTCAGTCCTCCTGAGTAACTCATTGTAAGTTATTGAATAGGAACGAGTTGGAAGCCATGCTTTTCGGCTAATTTTTTGAGAGTTTTGAGACGTTTCTTCTCAACTCCGGGGTTGGTCCGGAAAGCT
>CAIQXC010000783.1 GCA_903875675.1 Akkermansiaceae bacterium | reverse complement strand
CCTGAACCCGGCCCGCAGGGCTTGGACGAGTGCTGCCACCAGCGGTAGGGCGACGGCGCTAAACCCGAGCCAGCGGCCGGTGGCACCGAAGCGGACACGGGCATCGGCCACCAGCCAAATACCGAGCACCACTCCAGAGGCGACCAAACCACAGGCAAGGGCGGTGAAGCCGCGGCCGAGCTTTAAGGCGCTGCCGGCCCGGGCGAGGATCTGTCGCGGGGCCTGAGCGGCACCTGACGTATTGGCTGATGTGGGATTGGGATTCACCGGTGGGACTTGAAGAGGAATTGTTCCTATGTAGCACCATTCATTTCTAACTCAAGGGCTACGGCTTGGTGTGGGGTCGTGCGGGGGCGGCCTCGGGATCCAAGCGAAACAGCCGGAAGTTGGCAAAATACGATTTACCGGGACCCATGGTAGCACCGTAGTTGACGACTTTGACTGAAATGTACTCGGGCTTTTGGTCCTTGCCGGCGACCACCACGGTTTTAGGAACGGTGAAATCCCGGCCGGCGCTGCTCCACACTTTCGAGCCGGCTGGTGGCGAGGGCACCTGCGCCCGAAAGCACATCATCAGCGCAGGCCGTCCGTCCGCCGGAGCCCGACGGAAAATCGTCCGCTTTTGCTCCGGGTGCGGGTCGCGACTCCACGCCTCCGCATGAATCTTGGCGGACAAATCCCAGGTCATGCAATCCACCTCAATGTGATATCTCGCACCCGGCTCCACTGGCACCGGCACACTCTCGATTTTGCCGCCCTGGTTGCCGGCAATCCCGGCTGGCAAATCAAGCAACACCGCCCGGCGGCCTCCGACCTCGCCAGCCGGCGCGAGCTTCACATACGGCCCGTTGTCCTTGTAAAATTCCTCGTCTGGAAACTCCTTCAGCCATCCGTGCAGCGGGTCCTTGCCCTCAAATCCTCCGTTGGGCAACAGGTTCACCGGGCCACCGCCGCAGGCCAACGACGCCGTTAGGAAAAACACCGCAAACGCGGCCGCCAAAAATGGGTTGGGTGGCATGACTGGGTGGGGCATGATGACGGGCAAGTCGCTGCTGTTCGCCGCGACTGTGGCCCGCCTTTGCCGCCGCGTCGATGCTTGATTGTGGCGAAGCATACAAGCGTCCAGATCAAGTTTCCCGCCGCCCAGCATGAGGACGATTGCCCGCTTGATCCACCATTCGCTACTTGTAGATGAGGTCGCGTATCTTGGTTGGATGCGCGTAGCCGAACAATTCGATACTGCCATCAACGGCTGCCGCGCTTGACACGCCCAGATGCCCAACGTCGAAAAACCGCTGCAAGATATTCTGCCGCAGTTCCACGTCGCGGACGTGTTCAAGCATGATGGTATTTTCGGTTCGTGCCATGATTCCGCGGCATTGCCGGATATAGCTCCCGGTTACCGTCACCGATTCACCCTTACATTTGATCCACCAGACAAGCAGCACAGCCCAGCCAATCACCGGGACAATGCAGCACAGGATAAAGGACAGCGGCCTGTTCCTGAACATGACGGGATTTGCTTGATAGATCAGGTCATTCATATTTGGTTTTTTAAGGACTCCAGATGGCGTCCTACGCCGCGACGATAGGAATCCGGCCAGCTTTGCCAAGAACTTTCGCCCGGAAGTTCCAATAGTAAAAGGCTTATTCCCTTTAACCACGGGCGTTTTCGCCGCCTCGCGGCGCAAAACGAACGTGTTCCGGTCTTCCACCAGCCATTCCATCTCCTCTCTCCCAGCACGATCTGGCCGCCTCTCGGGATTGGCGAGTCCCGATAAATGCTCAGAACCCAGTGTTCGACCTCGTCTTCGCCAACGGAGCGAGCAAGTCGGATTCCCTAACTGTCGGCTGTGGGCGGAAGCGCAATGCCTCAAACAAATGTTACCATGCGAGGACTGACCCCATCGGCTTGATTACGGGTGGCAGATCCAAGGGGAGTTATTGACTTGGAAAGGGATGTAATGCTCACCAGGGGAGGTTTTGATGGGACGCGCCCGGACTTGGAAGGGCGGCAACAGTGGCTGGGCGGCACTTCCGGGGTAACTTGCGCCTTGTTTCTCGATGAGTAACCACGCGCCGAAAAGGTTCCCAGGAATCTCACCTATCAGGATGTCGAGGTCAATGATTTGATCCTTCTTGCAGGCAAACCAATCGCCTCGCTTTAGGCTGCCGGCCCACACCTTGATGTTATCGCCGGGCGAGGGCTCCTTCCAATGACTGTAGTTGCCCGAGGAACCGAAGTTTGATACAAGCACGGTTTTGCCATTCACGCCGACAGCCAGGCAATCATCGGCAATGCCCACGAAGCGGTAAACCCCATCAACCGGAGGCGATACCTGCGCTTTGTAAATCACAAACCAATTCGAGGGCTTGACAATACCAGACAATCCGAAGGCGGCCGGAGCGCCATCAGCACTCATTGAGGGGATGAGAACTTCGGTGGCATACACCGGTTTGGTGCCGCGGAAGTAGTGGCTCAGCGAGCGCTCATCCCAGCCGCTATCGAGGAATTTTCCCATCGTCTTGAAGTGATCCACGTAGCCGGGGATGGGCTGGCGTTTCTGGGTTTGCTTCAGATCATAGAAGATGCCAAGCATGGTCCCGGCGGTCTTGATAGATGAACCAAAAGCACTCTCGTCCTCGGCGGCCAAGCTGCCGGATCCAAGCGCAAGACAGGTGAAAATAGTTAGAAATTTGAGGGGCATGGGATTGGGTGTTAGATAATGACTCGCGCGGTTCAGGCTGATCAGTGGGCGGGTGGGGTGTCGTCGGCCAGATGGGTCATGTATTGATTGACCATTAGCTGGTACTCTGGAGCGACTTTTTCCTGTTTGAGCAATGATAGAGCCTCGCGCAGGGCGTCGCTGGTGGCCCTGCCGCCGGCGTAAGCGCCCTTGCCATGTCCGGGGCCTGAGCCCGAGCCGGAGCCGGTTGTGCCCATGCCAGCGCCCTGAGCGTCCTGATCCTTGGTATCGGCAGTGGCGAGCTGGTTGGCGGCCTCCTGCAGGGTTGCCAGGGCTTTGTCTATGTTGACGTTTACGTGATAGAGGTTGTGGCCGGGTTCCTTCTTGTCGGCGGCGAGGGCGGCATGACCTTCGGCATCATGAAGCGCCTGCTGGACGTTTTTGGCCACTTCCAATCCCGCTTGGGCGACTTTCTGGTTAGCGGCGGCAATTTCCTCGCGGCTCTTGGCCAGGCGTTGTTGATAGTCCTGTTTCTGATCGTTCTGGCGTCCGGCGAGGGCGTTGTCTGCTTTGGCATTGAGGAGTTCGGCCATGGCGTCCTGAATCGCCTGTTCTTCGGGGCTGATGGAAGTTTCCGTGAGCTGCGAAGGATGGCTGGCGGCGGCCAGGGCGTCGGCTTGCTGTTGCAGCGTGTTGCTGATCTTTGCCAGCTGCGCGGCCAGCCCCTTCTGGGTGTCTGATGTTAGAACGAGGTGGTTCGCATCGCTGACAAAATTTGGGTCGGCGAGTTGATCGGCGAGGTGCTGCGCTTGTTCGAGGGCGTGGTTGGTTTCCGGGGCGGCCTGTGAGTTGAGATTGGCGACGCGCTGGCTGAGAACATCGAGGCGGGAGGCGACGTCCTGCTGACCTTGTTGGGCTTGTTTTTGGTTACGTTGGTCCAATTTCGGGGTTTTGGCGGCGAGGGATTGTTCTTTTTGGGAGAGTTCGCTGATGGCGTCGGCGAGTTCTCGGGCTTGTTCTTCGGCGTTGCGGGATTCAGCCAGTTGATTGGCCATCTGTTTGAGGTTATCTAGTACCTGTTGTTGATGCTTGGAGGACTCTCCGGGTGCTTGCTCAAGTGAGTTGGAGGCGTCTTTGGCATGTTGCTCGAGTTTGCCGGCCTCGGCAGTGGCAAGGGTTGCCGCCAGGGGTTTGGCGGCAGTGGGATCTGCGGTAGTGGCAGATTTTCGAAGGGTTTCCATCGCGCTGCCAATCTCATTTCCGAGGGTGTTTTGCTCGGTCTTGCGCATGGAGAGTTCCTCATTGGCTAGCATCCGGGCCTTTTCGGATGAAATGTTAGGAATGGGCGGACTGGCGGCTAGATTTCGGGTGGCATGGAGGTTAGCACTTTGGCGCACCGCAAGCTCTTCGAGGCGCTTTTGCAGGGTGGCGGCGTCGGCCTGTTGAGAAAGTTTGTCGGCCAGGCTGCGCAGGGTCGCCTGAATCGCTTTTTGGCTGGCGTTGACTCTAACCAGATCGTTGCGAATGCTTGTGGGGTCGTCGTTGTGGCTGGCGGCCATGAGGCCTTTGACGACTTGGGCCATCTCGATGGCGCTGACATGATCGAGGGATTCGATGACAGATTGCAATTTGGCGACATCGGGAGCGGCGGCATGGTAGCCACGATATTCGTCGGCTAGGGTGGACATTTCCTGTTTCAGGCGTTGGGAGGCGAGCCGGAGTTGTTCTTGGGCGACGCCGCTTTGGTAGGCGGTGGTGTTGGTGGAAGAGGGAATGGCCTCGTAGGCGGCGAGGGCGGAGATTTGGAGGCAGATGGCGGTGATGAGGATGGATGCGGTGTTCATGTTGGGGCAACGGGTTGGCGCACTATTTGATCACGGATTGGGTTTGATTGTTGATAGACCGTTGTTGCTCGTAAAGCCCCTCGATTTGGGCGGCTTTTTCGGCCATGGATTCGAGCAGTTCGATGCGTTTTTGTTCTTCGGAGACGATGCGGATGGTTTTCTCCTGGCTGCGGACGGTGGAGGGTCCTGCGGCGCTGCCATTGTTATCGGCGGCATCGACCCAGAAGACAATACTGCCTCCGATGGGCACGGCGGGAAGGAGGCGTGCCAGATTCCATTTGAAGGCATGTTTCCAGGAACGTGCTCTATCAGGTATCTTGAAAGGGATGGTGCTCGATTCGGCTTGTTCGATTGAGCCATCTGGCAGCGGCCTAAATACCTGATAGGACAAGTTCACTGCGGAAAATCCGAAGTCGTCGGCCACATCGAAGGACACGGGCACGGTGGAGTTCGTGACGACGCTGATCGAGTCTGTTTTGGGGTCACTGAGGTTCACGGTAGGTGGTTTATCGCGTTCAAGCTGGATGGGATATTCGGGGTCCTTGGTTGATGGATCGTGCTCGATGCCTTCAAGACGGACCGAGATGAACTTCCAGTCGGTAGGGGGAATCGGCAACTCGGCGCGGAAGGCGGTTTCCTCGGGGTTGGTGAATTTGGCAATAACTGGATCGTCAACCCCGTTGATTCTAACCATGGCGGCATGCAGTTGCTTGGAGGCCGTGGCGTCGATCCGCAAGATGGAGCCTTCGAGCAACTTGATGGAGGTGGGCGACATGACGGAATCCGGCAGGCCGGTATAGGCTGGATAGATTTGGGTGAAACGGATGTCTTTGATGGCCGGCGGAAAGTGGACTGACAATGGGTGGTTGGTTCCCACACCGTCATTGAGTTCAAAATGATATATGAACGGCTGGCGGATGTTGCGTACCACTTGGGTGAATTCGTCGCCTCGGGGAGCCGAAGCGTTGAGAGGAATGATCTCTGGAGCGCTGTCGGAACGCAGGATCACCAGTTTTCCGCTGGGAGGAATCACGCCTTTGGCGCGAGCGGTTAGAGTGGCCTCACCACCTGCATCCACGCAGATGTCAGCCGTCACAGAGACTACGACGGTTCGGGCGGGGAAGACTCCATGCGATAACAGAATCCGCCGACACACAAGTTCCGAAACCGGCAGGCAGGTGCGGAACAAGACCAACGCTGCGACCACCGGCCATGCCATTCGGCAGGCTAACGACTTGAGCCGGTCTGGCGGCAGCACCCGAGAAACCACATCGGAAGTGAGAGCCTGCGCCGTCGCATTTTCCAACAGGCGTTCCACAAGTGGGAGCGACTGGGGCAGCAGATCGGCCTGAGGATCTGATAGTTCGACTGCTGAGATCAATGACGATCGGAACTCCGGGATGCCTCGCTCAACAAGCAGAGCGGCGGCTTTCCGGCTCAGTCGTTGCCGCCATGGCCGCACGATGCACCGGCCGACCAGCCACAGCACGCCGAGCCCGTCGAGTGCGAGAAAGCCGCAACGCGTGGTCCATGGCAGGTCGAAAATTCGGTCTGCGATTCCTTGGAACGACCAGGCGGTGGCGATTGCGGCGGAGAGGAAAAGAGGAAACTCGGCCAGAGTGAGTGCGAGATGGCGCTTGCGGATGCGATCGAGGATTCTGGCCAGGGCAGCGGGCAGTTGCGGTGAATTGGAGGGATGGCTTTGCATATCATTTCAGCCGGGTGAGACGCCTCATGAGCCATTCAGAAAACAGGATCGCCAGAAGCCCCGCGAGGATCCATGGAGAGGCATAAAGATCGACTTTTCGATAACTGGCCACCCGGGTACTCGTCGAGGATATCCAGTCAGGGAGGAGGTGCAAATCCTCCTCTCGCAGGAAGTGTCCACCGGCGGCCGTCGCCATGCCTTGGAGCAATCGATCGTCGAGCGCGGTTTGCGCTCGTTCGAGGTTGTTATCCACGACGTCAAACTTCAGCAATCCGGCCGGATCACGCAGCGTGTGAAATGTGTAGCTTCCTGCTTCCGTGGGCGTGAATCCTCCCCGGAAAGAGTTTTTTTCGACAGCCAGCAGATTCAGCGGTTTGGTTTTGGGGGCCGGGTCTCCTGGCAATTTTAAAATTGTTAGCATACCTTCAATTCCCGGGACGATCAACGGCGAAAAGTCTGCGGAAAACACATTGCCGGCAATAACTACCTTCTCACCCACCAGATATTGCTTTCGGTCGGTCTTGAGTTGCGTCATCGAGGAGGCATTATCTAGCAATTGGAGCGCCAGCGTCTGCATGATTTGCCCCCACAGGATCGAGTAGTATTTTTCACCGGTTTTGCTGCGCCAGCGGTACGTTTCATCGGTTCCGAAATAGACGCACTTGCCGGCACCATACCCATGCATGGCGAAAACGGGCAAGTTGCCATAGCGGCCGGCGCTCGACGGGCGGGGATCCACCAGCAGAATCTCGGCTCCCGGTTTGGCCCGGGTCACGGGTGCCACCCAATGGACGCCCGGAAAGTTCTGCCAGATCTTCATATTTGCTTCCGGATCGCTGTCCATCTCAAGGTAAGCGGAACGGCGGCCCTGCGGGGTGAGTTCCAGCGGAAAAGGTTCCGCCTCGCGAGGGGATTTCCAGGTGGCTGGGCCGGCGCTCGGTGCCACCACTGGCAGAAGCGGTTCCAGCGCGGTTCCGGCATAGGCCGAGGGATTGTAGGAGGCACCCGCGAGGAAGATCATGCCACCACCAGCTTCCACCCACTCGGCGATCATCTGCATCCGCTCCGCTCCAAGGTCTGACGGGTTCACGTCGCCAAGGATCAGCACCTGGAATTTGAATAATGCCTCACGGGTGTTAGGAATGCTTGGCAGAAACGGCGAGTTGGACAAGCGATCCAGCCCGGGCTCGCCGTCGATCATCACGCACTTCACGTCGAGGCGCGGATCACGCTGCAAGTAATCCAGCAGATAACGAAAATCCCAGCGAGGCTCACGCTCTATCAGCAACACGTTGAACTTGCTATCAGTGATTCTAACAGTGGTTGAGGCGGTGTTGTTTTCCTTGCCAACTTCCTCGTCGCGAACTGGTACAGAAACTTCGAGTTTTACCTCGCCAGCCTTGTTTGGCAGCAGATGGAGGGTGATATCCTGTTCGCGATAACCGCCGATAGATACATCCAAGTGGTCCACCACTTGGCCGTCTGCTTTGAGGGTGACGGTGGTTGGTTTGTCTGCAATGTTCCGGGACACCACGTGGGCTCGGACTTCTAACCGCTCGCCGATGAAGGCGAGGCGTTGAGCGGTCACCTCCTTCACCTCTATGTCTGGAGGAGAGGTGACGCCCACGCCGTAGATGAATAGCGGGACGTGTTGTTCCTTGGCGATTTGGGCGGCTTCGATGGGTGATGAGCCGCTGTTGTTGCCGCCGTCCGTGATGAGAAATATGCCACCTAGTGGCTGGCTGCGGGGTTCTTGCAACACCTGGCGCAGAGATTCACCAATGGCGGTGGTTGGTTGATCGGATTTTACGTCAGGGAAATCCACATGCGCCGCGCTGGTGTTGCTTGGCTCTTTGGTAATGGCCGTGCCCACCTGTTGGGCGCTCGCGCCGAATTGATAGACCTGTAAATCCGCGAGCATGGCGAGGCGTGACCAGAGGTTGAATTTTGGATGATCGCGAATCCGGCGCACCATGTCCTGCCTGGATAGGCCGCGCACCTGCTCGAGAAGTTGCGAGGGAATGGGATTGGCTGGGTCGCTCTCCGGGCTCACCAGGCCGGTGGCGATGGCGGCTCGGTGGATGTCGATGGGGGATTCCCGACGATCTACAAAGGCCATGCTGCTGGACGCGTCAACCATGACTGCAATCGGTTGCTTCACCGGTTGAAAATCGGTGAATTGAATGACAGGTTTGGTCAATAATCCGGATAGTATCGCTGCCGCGCTGATCCTCAAGGCCGTCATCACAGTGCGTTGCAAGGTGGTGACGTTCGGGGCGCAACGAAGGTAACCCATCACGCTAGCCACAGCTAGCATCACGAACAGCAGCAATGCCCACGACGGCGCGAGTCCCTCGTGGCTTAAAGTCCAAGTCCGCTGCGGAGCGGACGAGATTGCTAGATATGTGGCAAGTGGATTCATGCTAGCGGGCAAAGCTGATGCGGTGGGCGAGTGCTGCCTCGACGACGAAGATGATAAGCAGACACCCCAGCAGTGAGGTCCAATATTCCTTGAGAATCACGAGCATGGCAGGCCCCTGGGATGCGGCATGAGGCACATTGGCAAGGTCATCAAAGAGCGATGCATCGGCCGTCCTCAAATCGCTCTCGGAAGCATCTATCTGGACCGCGAATGAGGCGACGGGCTCGGCATCGACTGTGATGTGATAGGTGCCGGCGCGTTCGGTGGCGGTATAGCGGATATATGCGCCTGTATCATCACCGGTTACCTGGCCGGCGGTGCGTGCGGCATCGTTTCCGGGGCGCTTGACCGAAAAATCCTTGCCTCGAAGCGCGGCCGCCACCGGCAAGCGGAATGTTTCGCCAGGGGCGAGGATGAGGCGTGACGCGCTGTTGCGGTTGAGGAATCCCATCAAGCGCTGGACGAACGGGACAAACGCCGGGTGCAGCGGCAAGTTCGTCCACTCGGGTGAGCAACTGGCGTTAAAGAGCAGCACGGTCCCTTTCGCGTAGGAGCTTTCCACGACGGCTGGTTGACCACCGGATAGAGCCGCAATGACGTTGGCTGAAGCACCCGGCTTGAGCGTTAGCGGAAAATATCGGTTGAACGTCACAGTGGCGAGGTCGCCATTGGCGGCATCATTCCAGAATGCGGTGATGGGATGGGAAAATCCGCGGGACTGCCAGGTTAGAGGTTGATTGGCTTTGGTTTCGATGATCGGGCCGAGGGTGGCTGGCAGCAGTTGGGTGAAAGCGGGGTCGTCACTCCAGGTGCTGACGTCGCTGTGACTGCCTGGGAATATCACGAGGTTTCCGCCGTCTTTGACATAGGCATTGAGGGCGGAGGTGACGGTTGGCAGGAGCGGGCCGGGATCGCAAAGGAAGACCACGGCTGGGCGGTTTTCCGGAGGGAGGGAAAGAGCGGCGGGAAGCTCGGCGGGCAGCATGAATTGTGGCGCGAGATAATAGTGGGATGCTTGCTCGGGGGCGATCGGCACCAAGGCGCGACTGATGAAAAAACCACCTTGTTCGCCTGCTTCGCTCTGGGCGATCACCACGTCCATGCGGCGAATCACCTCCACGGCGGCAGTTCTCTGGTTGTCCGCTGAGAAACCATCCAGCGGAATGCTTGCAGTGATGCAGTGCGGCCCGGGTGTGGCGAAACTCACCGGGATCGTGACGCCTTGGGTCTCTCCAGAGCCTATCAGCGGGATTGTGGCTGTGCCGGCCGGGGTCGTGCCATCAAGCATCAGGTTGATTTTCAATTCGGTGGCAGTGGAGGCCCCTGAGTTGATGACTTCGATGCGGAAGCGGCAGGGTTGGCCGACCGAGGCGATGCCATCCTCAGCGTGCAAGGTGACAATCCCGAGATTATCCTCGCCTTTGCCGCCAATGAGAATCGGCCTGATAACAACGTCCGGGTAGTCCAGCGCGAGCTTCTTGAGCGCATCGTGGTGAAGCAGCGTGGCGGCTTGGCCGTCGGTGTAAATCCTGATTTCCTTTGGCCGTCCGGTGATGGATTTCAGGGATTGGGCTGCTAACTGAACGCCTTGGACCAGATCACTGCCATCATCGCTCAGCGCCGCGTCATCCAGGGCTTTGCGCAACAGTCCGAAGTCGCCAGCAGGCTTGCCGACCAACGGGGTGGGGCGGTTGGAAACGAGATAGAGCGCAACTTGGGACTGGGCATCGATGCCCGCCAGCCAATCGCGGATCGAGGATTTCGCCATCTCAAAGCGGTTCAGAGCTCCGCCGGTTTGGCCCATGCTGGCAGAGTTATCTAGCAGAATGGCGGCCGCGATCGGGCCGCTGGTACTGCCGCTGCCGCCGGGCCCTTTGAGAACCGGCCGGGCGAAAGCACAAACCGCCACCGCAACTAACAGGCAACGGAGGATCAGCAGGAGCAGGTCGTCGAACTGGACCCGCCGCTGGCTTGTCTGGACCACCTCGTGCAAGAACCGCATCGCGCCCCAGGCCGTGGTCCTAACGCGGAACTTGTTAAGCAAATGAATGGCGACGGGGATGCCGAGAGCCGCCAAGCCAGCGAGGACCATGGGAGAGAGGAAGCTCATGGGTTATTTTCGGGCCCGATGTCGGAACGCTAGATAAGCGCTGAGGGTTTCTGCGAGGCTTTTGCTGGTATCTGCCAACACATAGTGGGCTTGGAATTTTTCACACATCCGGCGGATTCGTAATTGAAAGTCGCCGAAGTTTTTGAGGTAGGCTTTTCGATAATCGTCGGGAGCCAATCGCAGGCGGTCGTTACCTTCCAAATTGCGAAACTCCCAAGTGCCGTCGAAGGGAAACGTGAGTTCGTAGGGGTCGAGTGTTTGGAATACGATGACTTCATTGCCGCTGTATGCGAAGCGCTCCAGGCCGCTGGCCAGGCCGTTTTCGTCGTCGAAGAGGTCGCTGATGATCATGACGATGCCGCGGCGGCGGGCTTCTCGGGCAACCTGTTGGAGGGAGTTGCCCAGATGAGTGCCGCCGTTGCCACGGAATGCGGCGAGGCGTTCCATGACGTGTTGGATGCGCTGGGGATTGTCGGTTCGCGGAAGATAATCCAGGATTTGTTCGCCCACTAGAGCGAGGGCCACGGCATCGCGCTGGGTGAGGATGACATGGGCAAGACAAGCTGCCAGAACCTTTGCGTAATGAAGTTTTGTGATTTTTCCAGAGCCGTAGTTCATGGAGGCGCTGCCATCCACGACCAGATGCGCCACAAAGTTTGTGTCCTGTTCGTACTGGCGGATGTAGTAGCGCTCGGAGCGCCCGAAAACCTTCCAATCCAGATGGCGGGTATCGTCGCCGGGTGTGTATTCGCGGTGTTGAGCGAACTCGATGGCGAAGCCATGGAAAGGCGAGCGATGTTCACCGACCCTGTAACCTTCGACGATCTTGCGGGCCAACAGACCGAGTGCGTCGCCCTTGGAAACTGCGTCCGGATCCAGCAGGTCAGTGCTCATGTTGAGGAACCGTGGTCAGCACTTTGGCGATCACATCGTCGGGGGTGATCCCCTCGCTCTGCGCGCTGAAGTTCACCGAAATGCGATGGCGCATGATGGCTGGTGCAACGGCGGCCACATTCGCGCATCCAACATATACCTGACCGTGGATCATGGCGTGGGCTTTGGCCGCCATAATCAGATTGAGGCTGGCACGCGGGCCGGCACCAAAGCTGAGATAGCGGGCGCAATAATCCATGGCACCGGTTTCCTTGGCGCGGGTGGCCCGGACGATGGCGAGGGCGTATTGATAGACGTGATCGGCCACGGGCAGGGCTTTGACGGTTTCCTGCATTTTGAGGATCATTTCGCCATCAAGCACCGCCTGAGGTTGTCCGCACGGCTGACCGGTGCCGCGTTTCATGATCTGGATCTCCTCCTCCGGTGACGGATAGCCGACATGGATCAGGAACATGAAACGATCCAGTTGGGCCTCGGGGAGCGGATAGGTGCCTTCCTGTTCAAGCGGGTTTTGAGTTGCTAAAACAAAAAACGGCAGAGGCAGGGGTCTTGTGACACCGCCCACCGTGATCCGCCGCTCCTGCATCGCTTCCAGCATCGCCGCCTGGGTTTTTGGCGGGGTGCGGTTGATTTCATCTGCCAGAACAATATTGGCAAACAACGGGCCCGGGTGAAATTTGAATTCCTTAGCTCCGCTGACAGGGTCCTGGTGAATGACCTCGGTGCCGGTGATGTCGCTAGGCATCAGGTCCGGGGTGAATTGAATCCGGCGAAACGACAGGTGGAGCGTGTCCGCCAACGTCGAAATAATCAGGGTCTTGGCCAACCCAGGAACCCCTACTAACAACGCGTGACTCTTGGTTAGTATGGAAATCAGAATCTGCTCGATCACCTCATCCTGGCCGACAATCACCTTGGCCAGCTCGTGTTGGACGCAGCGGTAAATCCTGAGGCATTCCTCCACAACGGAGGGCTCAATGACGTGCGACGGCCCGACCGTGGCGACGGCGGATTGAGGCGGCGTGGCTGCGATGGAATGGATCATGGATTGGGAAGGGGGGAGAGTGGCTTGGAATGAGCGTTAGAGTCAGTGGCTGCACTCGCCTCTGGCACAGGCTCGCCACCGCCGGCCGGGACGGGAGCCGCCGCCTTGGCCCCGTCCGGCAGGCCCTCGTGACGCCCGACGAACAAGTTGTCAGTGAAATGAGTGTTGGTGCCGACAGCCAGATTATAGGTTGCCGTGCCACCGTCCGCGACAATCATGGAGTTGCTAGAAAAGCTGGTGTTGTTCGCTTTACCGCCATCCCATTCGTTGAATGATATCATGGGGAGGTTTTGCTGGGGTCCGATGACGATGGTGTTGTTGTAGAACCGGGTGTTAGCCGGGTTGCCGCCGATTTGGATGATTCTGCCACTGTTGACGCCGTCATGGACGCTGACGTTGTAGCGGACGATGGTATCCAAATTATAGGAATTGCCGGGCGAACAAATAAGAATGAAGCCACCTTCGTTCTGATAACTATAATTGTATTGAATGATCGTGCGCTTGCACTGGTAGTCCGAATCAAACGCCTGGCCGTCCTTGGTGCCTTTGGTGCCACTTACCTCGTTGTATTGAATGAGGGTGTCGTCGCAGGAAAACGGCCAAATCGCCGCCGCATTATCACTGCAGCGGGCCCGGGCGTTGCGGACGATGTTTTTCTCAATGATGCCGCCGTCGGTTCCCCACAGTTTGATGGCGTCCCCGCCAATATCGTTAAGAATGTTAGATCGGATAATCACATTTCTGCTGCGGACGTCGCCGAGGCCGCGCTGGCAAATACCGTTGCGGTCGGTGCGCTCAAGGCGGCAGTTCTCTATCAAAATCCCGTCGAACGCGGCATGGTTCTTGGCGCTGGCCTCGAACAGGATGCCTTGTCCCTCGTGGCTTTTTCGCAGGTCGCCATTGACGTCATAGACATGGAGTCCGCGCAGGGTGATGCCGCGCATCAGCTTGAGTGCCTGGGCGTGGATGTGCACGCCGCTGCGGTCTGGAGCGGTGGCAGCCCCCTTGTTAGTGACGGCTAGATCGGTGATGGTCCAATATTCGACGTCCTCGATCAGGACGGTGTCCAGAGAGAGGCCGGCGCCACGGATTTCTGGCAGGCTGCCCTCGCCATAGCGGCCGATGGTGATGGGAAGGATTGCGTTGGCCGCATTGGCCGCGGATTTACCGGATCCCTGAGGCCGAAGTTGGCCGAGCCAATGTTGGCCGGACTTGAACAGGATCTGGTCGCCTGCTTGAAACACGGTGGAGTTGAACTTGTCCAGTGACTTCCAGGCGGTGGCGGGGGACAATCCATCTCGCAAGTCGTCGCTTGCGGCGGCATCAATGTGATAGATGCGGGCTTGGCAAACGTTTGTCAGGACGAGAGTGAGCGAGAATAAACAGGTAAGTGGGGAGGACATAGATGCGGGTGGTGGAGCGGCCGGGCCGATGCCGGATTGTGGCGATATCGGATGGTGCCGCTTGCATTCAAGGATTGGGTCCTTGCATGCTCATGAATTTGAGGGTGGCCTGGGTGCGGCCGTGGACGTGCAGTTTTTCGTAGATCTGTTTGAGGTGCCAACGCACGGTTTCCAGGGTGATATTGAGGGAATCGGCGATATCCTTGTTAGACAATCCCTTGGACAGGCCCTTGAGGACCTCGGTTTCTCGGCGCGAGAGAGAGGGATAGATCGGAAGAGCGTCGTGTAGGGAAAGAGTG
>CAIQXC010000782.1 GCA_903875675.1 Akkermansiaceae bacterium | reverse complement strand
GTAGGTTGTGATGGCATTGAGGCCCCCGGCCTTCATCTTCAGCAATTCGTCGCGCCATTCTTCTTCAGGATAACGTGAATACTGGAATTCGCCCACAATAGGAATCCACGGCTTCCCGTCAAGAAGAAAGGAGCGGCTGTCGCAGGTGAGCGTGTGCCCCTCTCTATTCGTTGTCGTTCCGGGCTCAATGGGGCTTGGTGCCGCCGGTGCTATCTCGCCGGTCATGTTAAGCGTAAGCGGCCCGGACTCGTTGATCGCGATGGGGGCGGGGACTCGGTTCGGCATGGTCGGATCGTTTGACGATATCCGGCTTGGCTGCGCATGCGCGACCAGGCATGCCACGGCTGTAAGAAAGGACACAATTACGAATGCACTGCCGCTCACCAGATGCTTGGGATGTTTCATTGCTTCTCGTCTCGCTGTGTCGTCTGCAACTTCACCATCGCCTCAGCAAAGGCCTTGCCGATCGGCGCCATGATCTTGGCGGCTCCGAGATAATGGTAGCCCCCGTTCGATGCGCCGCGCTGCCACAGGGCGACTTCCGCGGGCGATATGAGTTTCGCCTCGTAATTCTTCATATACTCGTCTATCCGCGCTGCGGTCATCTTTCCATCAGCGTTCGGCGTATTCTTATCCTTGACACCCAGCAACCAGCGCATCTGGTCCACCTTCCCTTTCTTTTCCTCGATGGCGGCCAGTTCCTCGGACCAGAACGGCGCGGTCTGTACGGCGATGACGTTGCCCTTGAACTCAGGGAGCGACGCCGGCGCGGCCATGGACTGACGGAAGTACATCTGGCTGCCCGGTCTCTTATCTTCCTTTACGCCACCAATCCCCATGACACCGATCACGAAGGGCATTTTCGGTGCCGACAGATCCTTGCGCACATCGCGAATGAACAGCGTCAGCATTTGGCTGTACTCGTCATACCCGCCGGGCTGGTTCTGGTTGGGATACGACCAGCCGTCGACCAGATCGTTCCATCCTTGGAACCAAACGAAACCGGCCAGCTCGTAGCCCTTTTTCGGATCGTAGTCCGGCACAACCCGCTTGATGTCCGCCAGCACCTTCCGCACATGCTCGATCATGTGGCGGTAATACACGCCGTTCAACTCACTATTATGTCTAGCCGCTTCCCGAACTGGATCGACGCCCATCCCTTTCCATCCTTTTACAAAGGTGTCGTTGAACACCCGCTTTCCGGCGCTGGGTGGACGGAAATCGCCGAGCAGATTCTTGCCGCCCCAGGATGTCTTGATGATCAGGATCGGTTCGTTGAGCTGCTTCTCCATGTAAATTCCAAACGTGAATTCCGGGCCAATTTCGCTGGGCGAGGCGCCGAAGCCCGCCGTCAACTTCCCCTTCTGTTCGGCCGTATCATCGCCGGCGCAGCCGATCGACGAAATCCAGACCTTACGGCACACGTGCGGCTTGCCGTCGGCATTGCGCATCTCCTTGAGGAGCGGCGCGGTCTTCGGATCATCGGCCAGCGAATCGAACGTCGACACGTTCACATGCCCCTGCATGTTCGACTGCCCGGCCAGGATGAAGACCTTCAACGGCTTGGCTGCCGCCTGGTCGCCGAGTCCCGGCATCAAGCCGACAACGACTGCAATCATCATTAACTTCACACTCTGTTCCACGTTTCTCATGGCGTTGATTGCTCGATGTCTTTACAACCTTTCAGTATTTCAGCTTTTCGGAAGATGCGGGGCCGCCGGTGCGCACCGGCGGCCCCGCTGGATTCCGGAGAAAACCCATTAACTCCGGAAAGGGGTGAAGACTCAAGACTGCAAGACACAAGACGCAAGAGAAGAGAGTGATTGTGGATCGTGGATTGTGGAACGTGGATGTGTCGGCGCATCTTCTATCTTCTATCTTCTATCCCGTCGTTTCCTCACTCCGTGGCTTTCAGGCGGGCGAAGGTCTTCGGATGCGTCGCCATGAAGCCGGTCGGGATTGTCACGGTGATCCGGTCATAGTCGGTGGTGCTGCCGGCAGCCAGCGCGACCGCGATGGAAACACCATTGCCGTC
>CAIQXC010000781.1 GCA_903875675.1 Akkermansiaceae bacterium | reverse complement strand
GGATTGGCGAAGCGGGATACGAGTACCCGCTCGCCTTGGCGCGGCACAGTGGTGATATCGTGGCCTTGGCGTTGGAGGTCGGTCATAACCGTTGGATCCCAGTCAACGGTATCAATTTCCGCCCAGGGAGCGGTGTCATGGGAGCCGCGGCGCGGATCACTGTTCAGCTGGAATTCAACGAGTTCGTGAACGGTGTGGATGCCATCGCCGACGATGATGGCCGGTTCACCGCGACTGGCGGCGACCATCCGTGAGCCAACCACCAGCAAGCGGTGGTCCACACCCGGGATGAAGCGTTCGGCAATCACACCGCTGCCATACTTGGCGGCATGCGGAAAAACCTCGGCGATTTGTGCACGCGTCCTCATGTCGAGAAACACCCCGCGGCCATGATTCGCGTCGAGCGGTTTGATCACCACCGGCAGGCCTAGATCCTGGGCTGCCTCCCAAGCGTCATCGATATCGGTGACGACGCGCCCGGAGGGCACCGGCACCCCGACCCGGCGGAGGGTGGCACGGGTCAAATCCTTGTCCTTGGCGATGTGTTCGGCAATGGCTCCTGTGCGGTCCGTTTCCGCAGTCCAAATGCGCCGCTGCTTGGCACCTTGGCCGAGCTGAATCAAGCTGCGCCCGGGCTCCAAGCGCCGCCACGGGATGCCGCGCAGCTTGGCGGCATTGACGATCGCATTGGTGCTCGGGCCGAGGGCGTGGCAATCCACGACGTCCCGGAGGAACTCGAGTTGCTCTGCCAAATCAAAGGTTTCGTCCCGATATGCGGCCAACAGTAGGGTCCTCGCGCTGTGCAGACAGGCTTGCGCCACCTCCTCGTCGAGGTAGCCGACGACCACCTTGTAAAGGCCGTCGGCACCCGGTGGGTGGGTACAGCTGAAATTTGTGGGATGCGCCACCAAGTTCTGCAATTCAAGGGTGACGCGCTCCAGCAGATGGGTCGGCGAGGTTCCGGCGTCAATCTGCGCGGCCAATCCACCCGCTACGCCGTCACAGCTGTGGTGATTGAAGAGGCCCGGCAGCCAGGCTTCCAAGCGGGCGCTGAATCCAGGAAAATCCTTGGAACTGGCGTCCGTGAGGGTGCCCGGATCGACCCAAGCTTCCAGAACCGGATCGTTAGTCCAGAGGTTCGGGCCACGGAGGATGTGGATGTTCCTGATTTCAAGATCGGGCATGAGCGGTCGCTGAATGGGCGGAGGGAATTACTGCGGCGGAAACGCCAATGTATCAAGTCATTTGCGGTGCTGGCCGGAGGTGGGTGAAGGACCCACATGCCAAGGGCGGCAATCTCCGAAGCCCTCTTGGCCATCAACCGCCAATGACAGGCTCGGTGGGCATCAGATTTTCTTGAACACAATGATGTGCTGGCGGGGCAGCGTGGCGATGGTCTCGACGTGTTGCAGGTGCGGGTGGACAGCCATTTCCTTCTTGACTTGTGCCACGCTCATTTTGTGAAGTTCTTTAATGGGCACCGCAGGATCTTCCTTCCGGTACTCGACAAAAACGATGCGAGCACCGGGTTTCAGGGCGTCGATCATGTGTTGAACCATCTCCAAGGGAAAATCGAATTCATGATAGACATCGACCAGGATCAGGGTGTCGCAGGAGGCTGGCGGCAATTTTGGATCGGAGGTTGTGCCGAGTACCGGCGTGGCCCTGCCCACCCCCGAGCCTGCCATCTGCTCGGTCCATTTATCCAGCATCTCCTGTTGGATTTCGACACCGTAAATGGTGCCGGTGGCACCGATTTTGGCGGCAATCTTCCGGGTGATATAACCCGTGCCGCAACCGATGTCGGCGACCACCTCACCCTCCCGGAATTTCAAGGCGTCGATGAGCGCATCTGCGTGTTCCTCGGCTTCGCGCTGGGGTCGCTCCAGCCAATCGGCACCCTGATGGCCCATGACCTGGGCAATTTCCCGACCCATGAAGAATTTGCCGATGCCGTTTGGGTCATGCTCGGTGCGGATTTCGTAGTGGGCAGTGGTTGGAGTTGCCAGGTCTCGGGCCGGAGCGAGTGGAACGAGTGCAAAGAGAAATGCGAGGGGCAGTGGGCGGTGCAGAATCATACGGTGCGTAGGGTTTGTTGGCCATTACGCGGGCACCATCGGCTGTCTTTGCCTCAATGACAAGCTGGGTTTTCCAACAAGCCCGGAGCCGGGCAGTGGCAGGAACAGGGAATGGACAGACCCGTTATCAAACGCAACGAGCTGGCCGCTGCGAGATGTGTCTCCCGGCGCATGGACGGATGGGTTCTTGACGCCTAACGTTGAACTAACCAATCACCTGCGGCCACTCGGTGTGGAACATCTGGCCGCGTGGCACGTCGTTGCGTTCGTAGGTGTGGGCCCCGAAAAAATCGCGCTGGGCCTGCAACAGGTTGGCGGGCAGAACGGCGCTACGATAGCTGTCGTAGTAGCCGAGCGAGGCGCTGAAGGCGGGCACCGGGATGCCGCTGAGGGTGGCAAGGGCGACGACTTCGCGCCACGCCTGCTGGCTGCGGTTGAGCAGATCCTTGAAGAACGGGTCGAGCATCAGGTTGCCGAGTGAGGGATTGGAGCTGTAGGCGCTGCTGATGTGGTTGAGGAACCGGGCGCGGATAATGCAGCCGCCGCGCCAGATGGCTGCGATTTTTGCCAGGTCGAGGTTCCAGTCTTTTTCGGCGCTCATGGTGGAGATGAGGTCGAGGCCCTGGGCGTAGGAGATGATTTTGGAGGCGTAGAGGGCGGCGTGGACTTGTTGGACGAGGGTGGCTTTTTCGGCGCTGATGGTTGGGCTGGGGCCTTCGAGTTGGGTGCTTGCGGCGAGGCGCTGATCCTTCATGGAGGAGAGAATGCGGGCTTCGACGGCGGCATTGATGGTGGAGACAACCACGGCGTGGTCCACGGCGCTCATGAGCGTCCATTTGCCGGTGCCTTTCTGGCCGGCGGTATCGAGGATTTTCTCGACGATGGGCGTACCGGTCAGCGGGTCGGTTTGGCGGAAAATCTCGGCGGTGATCTGGATCAAATAGCTTTCCAGCTCGCCCTGGTTCCAGGTGGTGAAGACGTCGGCGAGCTCGGCGGAGGTGAAGCCGGCGGCCTTGAAGATGTTGTAGGCCTCACAGATGAGCTGCATGTCGCCGTACTCGATGCCGTTGTGGATCATCTTGACGAAGTGGCCGGCACCGCCGGGCCCGATGTGATAGACGCAGGGCTGACCATCGACCTTGGCGGCGATAGCCTCAAAGATGGGCTGCATCACCTGCCAGGTGGAGGCCGGGCCGCCGGGCATGATGGAGGGGCCTTTGCGGGCACCTTCCTCGCCGCCGGACACGCCGGTGCCGATAAAGCGCAAGCCGAGCCCGCGCAGCCAGAGGTCGCGCCGCTCGGTGTCGGTGTAGAGGGAATTGCCGCCATCAATGATGATGTCGCCGGGGGCGAGCAGCGGGATGAGCGATTCGATGAGCGCATCGACCGGGGCACCGGCCTTGACCATGAGCATGACCTTCCGTGGGGTGGCGAGCGATTGGACGAAGGCCTCGAGGGAATGGGCGGCGACGAGGTTTTTGCCGGGGTGCGCGGCGAGGAAGGCGTCGGTGACCGAGCTGGTGCGGTTGTACACCGAGACTTGGAAGCCGCGGGATTCCACATTGAGAACGAGATTCTGACCCATGACGGCCAGACCGATGAGTCCGAAATCACTGTTGCTCATAAAAAAATTGGCTGCCACTGCTGGAGGCGCTCCAGATGGTATGAAGTTGCGGCCTTGGCGCAACCTCTTGTTGCCAAGCGCGGTGGAATTTTCCACATTGCGCCTGTGAACCTGCCCAATACGATCACTCTTTGCCGCTTGGTGCTGACCGCCGTTTTTGTGGGAGGTGCCGCCTTGCAGAGCTTGGCGGGCCATTGGATCGCATTGGTGGCCTTCGTGATTGCTGCCGTCAGTGACTGGTTCGACGGCTATTTTGCCCGTAAGTACGGATTGATCACGCCGTTGGGTCGGCTGCTCGATCCAGTGGCTGACAAGGTGTTGGTGTGTGCAGCTTTCGTTTATTTGAGCGCCCAAGGGCAGTGCCCGGTGTGGGTGACGGTGCTCATTGTGACGCGCGAGTTTCTCATCACCGGCTTGCGCCAAATCGCCATCGAGGCCGGCCAGGTGCTTTCCTCGGATCATCTCGGGAAATGGAAAACCGGGATGCAACTCGGGTATTGCATCACCTGCTTGGTCTGGTTTGCGGTGATGACCTCGCCGGAGTCCACCAACCCGGCGCTTCGCTTGCTGTATTACCTGTCTAACCCAGAGAGCTGGCTCACGCCCGGTTTCCTGTGGCTGGCGCTGTCCCTGACCGTGGTTTCCGGGTGGAACTACATGTGGGCCAACCGGGCGCTTTTGACCGGAAACCACCCGTGAATATCAAGAACACGCTGCCTCCTGATTCCTATTTTCGGCCCCATGGACTACTCCTCTCTCATCGCCAAACGCCGCGACCGCTTCTCCGAACTCGAAGAAGCCGTGGGCAATCCGGAGTTGTTCGCCGACCCCAAACGCGCCACCGACCTGCTGCGCGAACACCGAAAACTCAAGCAAACCCTGGATCTTTGGGAGAACCTTCAGGCCACCAAGCGCCACCTTGCCGACAATCAAGATCTGGCAAGATCCGACGATCCTGACTTCGCCGCCATGGCTGCTGAAGAAATCCCGGCCCTCGAATCC
>CAIQXC010000780.1 GCA_903875675.1 Akkermansiaceae bacterium | reverse complement strand
TGAATGATCTCCCGTAACCACAACCCGGTCAATCTCGGTCCCCACTGATGGACGTGCGCCGCCCGACGGGTAGCTTTTCTCGGAAATCGTCTGCAATCCAGCGCCCGATGGGTGACGAATTGTCAGTGCCGCACCGGGCAAGCCAAATTCGTCGCAGATTCATTGAGGCCTCCACCTGTTTGCAGGCGGCATATCGATCCTCGGGGTTGAGTTGGACAAAAGCGTTCATGCAGGATTGGAAGCTATTTGGCGGAAGATGTTAGCCCGACTTTCGCAACTGGCGGTGGTTTTTGGCTATTTTCGACGGTCTTTGGCGCTGTAGGCCTTGATATTGCAGCATCGGCTTTTCAAAACGGCTTGTGGGGCAGACCTTGCCTATTGCGGCATGCCCGATCCTGTCCATTATATGGAGTCGTCATGCGGCTGAAGTGTCACAACCGGATCAAGGACGGCAAGGAGCATCGCTACTGGAGCATCGTGGAATCGGTGCGTTGCTCTCGCGAGCAGGTCGTGCAGCGCCACGTCCTATATCTCGGCGAACTCAACGACTCACTCCCGAGGGTTTTCCGCTGGCCTACGAAGTCCTGCCGGGAAACACCACTGACAAGAGCACCCTGCGCGACTTCCTGAAGAAAATCGAAAACCAATATGGCAGGGCACGCCGCGTGTGGGTGATGGATCGGGGCATTCCGACCGAGGAAGTGCTCCGGGAAATGCGTGCCGCCACCGAATCGCCCGTGCAATACCTCGTCGGCACACCCAAGAGCCGCCTCGGGCAAATGGAGGCCGAGCTGCTCAAGCTCCCCTGGCATCAGGCCCGTGAGGGAGTGCGTGTCAAACTCCTGCCCCGCGACGCGGAACTCTATCTGTGCGTGGAAAGCCAGGCCCGCATTGGCAAGGAGCGCGGCATGCGCGGGCGCCGGCTCAGAACACTCATCACCCGGCTCAAGGACCTGCAACGCCAACGCCCGGGCTACGAAACGCTGCTGCTCAAACTCGGTGCCGCGAAGAAGGAGGCCGGACGCGACTGGTCGCTGGTCGACATCACGCTGCCGCCTCGTCCCGTCAGGAGGGCCGAGCTGCGCGAGCGGGTGGACTTTACCTTCACGCTCGACAGGGAGCGCCTTCGCGTCGCCCGCCGCCGCGAGGGGCGCTATCTCTTGCGCAGCAATCTCACCGACACCGATCCGGGCAAGCTCTGGCAAATGTATCTGCAACTCACCCAGGTCGAGCAAGCCTTCAAGGACCTCAAGGGCGACCTGGGTGTGCGCCCGGTCTTTCACCAAAAGGATGGACGCATCGAGGCACACATCATGGTCTGCTTCCTCGCCTACTGTGTTCATGTCACCCTGCGGGCGAAACTACAGCGCCACGCCCCCGGCCTGACCCCGCGCCAGGTGCTCGACCACCTGGCCAAGATACAAATGATTGACGTGCGCCTGCCCGCCACCGACGGCCGCGAGCTGTTGCTGCGCCGCCGCACTGAACCCAACGCCGAACAACAGCTTATCTTAACACAACTGCAACTGCAACTGCCGCAGCAACCTCCCCCGAAGATCACAGGAATGTAAAACAGCCGAACTGATGTG
>CAIQXC010000779.1 GCA_903875675.1 Akkermansiaceae bacterium | reverse complement strand
GGCGCGTTGGCTAACCACGCAGCCAAACGCGTTTGTAGCGCGGGGGTCAGATCCGTCACTTCCTCCAACACAAGGGTACCATCGCTGCACTCATCCAACACCGTTGCATTCTCCAACCGCGAACATGCTAGAAACACCAATGCTTGGCTGGCTCGCGGGCCGTGGGCGTGAATCACGGCTGCACTGAGTGTCTTGCCCGACCCGCTCGGCCCGGTGATCAAGGCCGGCACGTCACCGGCGCAGGCACGGGCAATACCGATGAAGGTTTCTCGCAGGCAAGGCGCAGCTCCAATCAAGGTCGCCGCTCGGGTTTCCACCTCCTCCCCTGCCCCCATCACAAGCGGCAAACCGCTGGCTAACATAGCGCTGAGCGTTTGCTCAAACCGGCGTAAATCCAGCGGTTTCGTCAGATATGCCGTCGCCCCGCTTTTCTGCGCGTGAATGGCGTGGTCCAAGGTGGCGTGGGCGGTAATCACCAGCACTGGCACGCCATCGCCAACTTGTCGCAATTTTTCTAACACCTTCAACCCGCTCATGTCCGGCAACCCAATATCGAGCACCACCACCGCATACACATCCCCTGCCAAGGCCGCCAAGCCGGCAGCACCCGAGGCCACCAAAGTGGGCAAATGCCCCATGCGCCGCACCAGAAATGACAAGGCAGTGCCAAGGGCATGTTCATCTTCAATGATGAGAATCGGACGGGCTGTCATGAAGTAATGGCGTGGATTGATATTGAGTTGTTAGGAAATCCCCCTGGCACCTTGGCAAACACGGCCCGAACGCGGGCACCGCCACAGCTGCGGGTTTCGACGGCTAAGCCGCCGCCGTGAGCCTCGCAAATGTCTTTCACCACAGCAAGACCCAACCCCATCCCACCTTCCTTTTCGGAGTAAAACGGCTCTCCTAACCTGGCAAGCGCCGACGCACTGAACCCCGCACCCTCGTCCTCTACCACCACTGCCACCTGCGCCGCAGCTTCCTCCACCCGAACGCTCACCCGGCCGCCGCACGGCATCGCCTGCACCGCATTGAGCAAAACATTGCCTAACACCTGCTGCACGCGGTGGCGGTCTGCAAATATCACCAACCCAAGCGAGTCCTCCGCCACTTGGCTATCCAGCAGCACACCGGCATGCCGCGCCTGCGGCTCGATCAGGCGTAACGCCTGTCGCAGTGCCTCAACAAGATTCACCTCAGCCAATACCGGCGGCGCGGGTTTGGCATAACTCAACCACTGGCTAACCAATCCTTCAATGCGTTCCGCTTCGCTTTCAATGAGGCCGCGCGAGATGGCTGCCTCGTCGGGCGTTGCCAGCTCCAACAACTGAGCGTGGAGCCGAATCGCCGCCACGGGATTGCGCACCTCATGGGCAAGGCTGGTGGCCATCCTGCCTAACATGGCATGCCGTTCCGCTGCGCGCCGACGCTCCCGTTCGTTGCGCAAACTCTCATGAGTTCGGGTTAGCGTCTGTGCCAGTTGGCCAATCTCATCGCCCCGCGCCACCGGCAGCACGGGCAACTCGCCCTCGGTGCCCACCAGTGGCAGCGATTCCGCCAAGCTGCGCAGCGGCCGGGTCACCCGCCGCGCCAACCACCAACCCAGCCCTAACGATAATACCCAGAACACCCCCAGCGCCAGCCAGGTGTCCGCACGGTCCATTGCCCGCACCCGCTGCGCCTTCGGGCGAAGGAAAATAACCCGCGTGCCGTCACGCCCTAGCACCCCGACCATCCACGCCCCGTCTGGCATCACCTTGACCTTGCCGTCGCAGGCCATCCGCAACGCGGCACTATCCACGGAATCATTGGGCTTGCCGACCACCAAGCCGGTCTTTGGTTGCCAGAAAAACACGCTTGCGCCGATAATCTCCCCGAGTTGAGCGGCCATCTTCTCGCTTTGTGGCAGCCGCGTGCGCTCCAAAAATCCGGCATTTACACGTGCCAAGCCCTCAAATGCCTGTCGTTCCTCGCGGTCGAGGTGCCGCTCAAAGGCGAGCACAAGTGACAGGGAACCTAACAAAACAAAAACCGCAACACTCGCACTCATCCACACGGCCAGACTCGCCGGACGCGAACGGGGGTTGGGTGGCTCCGTGGATTGAGTCATGAGGTCGTGGCAAGGAAAGGCAGGATCCGCTGCCGCGCGGACGCCTCAAATCGTAACGTTTCATTGCGCCTCTGCCAAGGCTCATCACTCACTGCACCTCCATCCGCAGTCGTGCTTTGCCCTCTGGGTCGCGAGCCGGATCCGGATACCACTTGACCACAAAGCCTGCGTGCACGGCTTGCTCGAGCCGGTTCCAGAGATCTATCCGCGAGTTAGGGGTGGCTCCAAACTCAAACACCTTCCCCTGATAGGCACTGAGTACCACCTTCAGTTCGGTGATGCCCGGGCCGTTGATCGCGGCCGAATCCGGCGCTATTTTGCCAAGACCCGTGAGATTCACCCGTTTGCCATCGCTCCAGACTAACGATACTCGATCATTCTTGAGCAACGCCTCAAACGCCTTGACCTCCCGCTTGTCCCGTTGCGGCACACTCCGATAGGCATTGGGAAAGCTCACCTGAATGCCAAAACGCAACGGGTTTTTCGTCAGAGTGCCCCTCTCCAATATTCGTCCGCCCACCGTCACCACGCCATGATCAACCTCGACGTGCCCCTCAAAGCTGGCCCCTCCCGTGACCTTGCCCCGGAAGCTGACTTTCCCCGGCTTGGCCGTGGCAGGGTCGCCTGTGGTTAGCGATGCAGGCAGAATCTTCTTGGTGACAACACGTCCGTTAGGCTGCACCTCCTCAACGAAAAATGCGAGGGGCAGCAACAATTGATAGTTGAGCGGCTTGCCGGCCCGGCCCAATGGGGTGAGCTTGCCCTCGGCAAGACTCGTGAGCCCAAAAGTGAACTTCTTATTGGAAAACGCCAGAAAGTGGCCGAACCAAGGAGTCACGTTCAACTCTGGAAGGGCCGCCGGGCATGGCGCGAGGCCGAAGCCGCAGGCCATCATGAACACCCACACACCCACTCGCGATGGTTTTAAATTCATACTCAATGATGCACCGATTCGCCGCCACCACACAAGCAAAAAACAGTGGCTCAGAATGTCCCGCCAGGGCAATTGGAAAAATGCGCATTCAAGTTGCCCTTTGCCCACTTTTCGTGAACCGCGACATGGCAAAAGCAGATGCATGACGATCCTTCCAATGGTGGCTCACAGGCCGCGACATTCGGATGGTCCGATCGGACCGTCCGAATGTCGCGACGGAGGGACGGATTTGACAAGCGGCCAACCCCGCCGATGGTCTGGCGAAATGAAAACGCTCACCCTGCTTGCCACACTTTTGTTAGGTCAACTCACCAGCGTTCACGCGGACGCCATATACGACATCAAACTCAAGGACATTGATGGCAAGGAAAGCCGTCTGGCAGCCTACAAAGGCCAGCTGCTGCTCATCGTCAACGTCGCCTCCAAGTGCGGTTTCACCAAGCAATACACCGGGTTGGAAGCCATCTATCAAAAATACAAGGCCAAGGGGCTGACGGTGCTCGGCATGCCCTGCAATCAATTCGGCGGGCAGGAACCGGGCAGTTCAGAAGAGATCAAACTCTTCTGCTCCAGCAAATACAACGTCACCTTCCCCCTCTTTGAAAAACTTGAGGTCAATGGGGACAAACGCCATCCGCTGTACAGTGCGCTGGCTGGCAAGGGCTCACCAGTGGTCGGCGACATCAAGTGGAACTTCACGAAATTTCTCGTCGGCAAGGACGGCAAAATCCTCGGTCGTTTCGAGTCGGCCGTCGCACCTGAGTCGCCCGAGATCACGGCCGCCATCGAAGCGGCGCTTGCAACGAAGTGAAGCCTCGGGCAAGCGGCCTTGAAGTGACAAGGGCAAGCCAGAACCGCCGTATCGCTCCGAGCCTGCATGATCGCCCGCTTTTCACTCTACGGATTCCTCAAGAACCTGCGGTTTTTCGAGGCATTCCTCATTCTTGCACTGCGGGAGCGCGGGCTCGACTTTCTAGGCATCGGCGGACTCATCGCGTTGCGCGAAATTGCCGGCAACCTGAGCCAAATCCCGTCCGGAGCGCTGGCAGACGCGTTGGGTCGGCGCCGCTGCATGATCGTGAGCATGGCTGGCTACGTCATTTCCTATTTGGTGCTGGGATTTGCCAACAACAACCTGCTGCTGATGGCGGGGATGGTATTTTATGGCACGGCGGACGCCTTCCGGGACGGCACGCATAAGGCGCTGATCTACGCTTGGCTGCGGCAGCAGGGCCGGGAGAACGAGCGCACCCAAGTTTATGGCTACACCCGCTCGTGGTCGAAGATGGGTTCAGCGCTCTCGTCACTGATTGCCGCGGCACTGGTGTGGTTCACCGGCAGCTTCGCGAGTGTGTTTCTGCTCAGCGTCATTCCAGCCGCGCTCAACCTCCTGAACCTCGCCACCTATCCGGCCTCGCTCGACGCTGCCATCCCCAAGGGTGGCGGGCTCCGCCAAACGTGGCAAACGTTGCTAGACAGCATGCGGGAAGTGATCGGCAAGGCGACCATCCGCCGCTTGGTAGCCGATAGTGTGGCGGTGGAAGGCAGCTACACGGTGGTAAAGGACTACCTGCAAGTGGTGGTGCAGGCGTTTGCAGTGGCCATGCCACTGCACCTGGCGATGAGCGGCGGGCAGCGCACCGCAGTGCTCGGCGGCCTGGCCTACGCGCTGCTGCATTTGCTCTCCAGTGCGGCATCGCGCCGGGCTCATCAGTTTGAGCGGGCTTGCGGTGGCACCGAAGAAGCGGTGCGTCGGATCCTCCAACTCTCGGCCGCTGCAATGGCGCTGCTGGCAGTGGCCTTGTGCGGCGGCCTGGGCTGGCTGGCAGTGGCCGTGTTCATCGCCCTGGGCCTCCTCCAAAACCTGTGGCGGCCCATCCACATCGGCCGCTTCGACCGCGATGGCGACGAGCGCCGGGCCGCCACCCTCTTGAGCATCGAATCCCAAACGTCCTCCCTGGCTGCCGCCCTCTGGGCACCCCTGATCGGCTGGCTCATCGACAACCTATCAACCCAACCGGGCCCAGTCCCCCTCACCGCGCTGTGGCCACTGTGCCTTGCGGGTCTGCCAATGCTCGCATTGCTGGTGTGGAGGCGGAGGAGTGCCGCATGAATGGGCAGGAGGATAGGCATCCTGCCTGTCGTACGCAGACAGGCTGGAAGCGCTGTCTTCCCTCACAGGCAGGATGCCAATTTTCCAGTCAGAAAACCCCGAACTAACAAGAATGTGCGCAACGACAGCCTTTTGCAGTCACATTTTGCAGTGGACGCTGGCGGACAGATATGTCACCATCCTGGCGAGCCGATGGGGGGAGACATGGAATCAATGAATGGCGGTGCTGCTGGCCGGGTGTTGGAGGTGGTCCGTCAATTCGGCCCGCTGGCGGCCTTTCGGCGCTTGATGGATGAAAATGACGCGCTCATCCGGAGTGCGGATCTCGACCATGGTCGGGCCATTGTGCGGTCCCGAACTGCCATTTACACCACCTTGATCGGCCACTGGGCGGCCGAGCAGCAACGCCTCAGCGGTTATGACAAGCCGTTTGCGGTGGTGGCCTTGGGCGGCACCGGACGCGGCGAGGTGACGCCATGCTCGGATTTGGACGTGGCTTTTTTGTTTGACGACGCCCTGGAAGGCAATCTTTTTTTGTTGGACATACAGCGCCGGACCCTGCATACGGACGAATTTCTCCAGCAGCACGGATTTGGGTTCACGCCGCTGCCATTTGGCTTGGATGACGTGCCGGAGTTGGCGGAAAAGCAGCTCAACTCGTTTTTGGACATGGCACCGGTGTTTGATCCTTATGGATTGACGCAGCTATTCCGTGAGCGGATACGCGCCACCTATGACCCGTTCGAGCACTTTCTGCACGTCCGCGGGTTCTGGAAAAAACATTGGGAAGCCGCCGCCGCCGTGAGTGAGAACCTCAGCTGCTTCGATATTAAAAATGACGGCCTGCGCTTGTTTCTCGGCGGCGTGTGGACCTTGGCGGGCAAGGACTTCAGCCACAGCCACGAAATCTATGCCGGCCTCGCCGACCCCCGCGACGTCGCAGCTTACGAATTTTTACTCAGAATCCGCTCATGGGTCCACCTCCGGCGTGCTCCGGAATCTCCAAATTTGCTAGGAAATCACCCGCAGGATGTCCTCGACTTCGACGACTTTTGCTCATTCGGGGAGATGCTGGGCCAGGAGGCGGACGAGACGGCGCGGTTTGAATTCGCCACAATGGTTAGGGCGCGGCTGCTCTCGGCGCGGCGGCGGGTGGCGGTGTTTGCACGGGGGGTCATTGAGCGCGAGTTGCGCAATGGCCGCCTAGTGCCCGCCGAGGATGTGATCTTGCTCAAAACCGGCGGCCTGCAGCATGGCAAAGCCCGGCTGGGCCGCCCCCCCCATGCCAAGAGTCGTGCCGCATTGACGATGCTGCTGGTGGCGCAGCGCTATGGCGTGCCGGTGGATTCGTCAGAATTACAGACGACCTTTTGCAATGCGGGAGATTGGTTGGAACGGGTGCCGGAATTATCGACCTTATTTTATGAAACCCGCGGCAGCCTGGCGGACACCATCGAATATATCTGCCAGTTGGACGGAGCGGCCGAGCGCTTGTTTCCCGGCCACGGCCGCTTTGAGGCATCGCTCGACGAGCGCGTCATGATTGAGCGCACATCGCTGCGCGGCGCTTGGGTGCGGGAAAAATTGCGGGCACTGGACTGCTGCCTGGCCCACGGCAACGAGCAACTGGCAACGGCCACCAGCAGTTGGAATCCGCTCAATGCGGATTTGTGCGAGATGGTGGCGAATGCGTCGGCCTTGCTGGATGCTGACCAGTTAGCCGCAGTAAAGCTCGCCTTGGTGACCAAGCGATTGCCATTGACGCCGGACGATGAGATAGCACGCAATTCGGCGGCATTGCCGCTGCATGAGCGCAACGCATCGGGATTTTCCGGCATTCCGTTGGCGGATTACTATGCGCCATTTGTCAGCGAGGCAGGTTTCAGTCCGGAAACAGCACGCATCGCCGAGTTTTTGGTGACC
Source organism: Akkermansiaceae bacterium (assembly GCA_903875675.1). Lineage (GTDB taxonomy): Bacteria > Verrucomicrobiota > Verrucomicrobiia > Verrucomicrobiales > Akkermansiaceae > Luteolibacter. Next base: position 11,876 of record CAIQXC010000779.1, on the reverse strand, counting down.
CACCGGCGGACCTTCAAGTTGCGTGCCGAGAGCGGTATGAACGACCGGCAGCAGGTGGCGGATTTGGTGCGCCTGTGTGGTGACGAACCGACGCTGCGCACCTTGTTTGTGTTCACCTGCGTGGACCATTTGATGGGCATGCCGCCGGAGGTGATGACCACAGGTGTGCCGGAGCGGCAGGATTGGTGGCTGCAGGCGTCGGATCCAGCGCGCTGGTTCAACACCCGCGAATTGTATATCAAGGCGCTCACCACGTATCATCCCGAAATCTTCCCCGATCCGGCGCTGGCCTTGCGGGCCGCCGGCTATGTGGCGGAAGAACAAGAGATATTGCGGGACTTCGGGGCGGATTTTTTCAGCGGCTTGTATGGGCGGCATGCACGACGTTTTGGCAGCCACTTGCTGCAACTTGCCGACGAGCCGCAGACGGGGCCCAAAGCAGCCATGCTTCGCGACGGCGGGACAATGCTGTTAGGGCTGGCGGCATTGGACTTCCGCGGGCTGGCGGCGTGCATCAGCGGAGCGCTGTGGGAGCAGCATATCACACTGCGCCAAGCGCATCTGTTCTGCGCTGCAAATCATCAACTGGCGCTGGATTTCTTTCACCTCGTCCAAGGCAGCCAAGCGCTGCCGGCCGATTTACCGCGGATCATCGAGCATGCCATCCGCCACCAACTGCACATCAACGACGCGGATGAAGCCCTGCTGCCAGCGTTGGATACACGCCCGACCCTTGATGCCACCCCCTCGGGCAATTGTCGGCTGCGTTATGAAACCACCAGCGACACGGGCGGATTGGTGTACGCCCTGTCCTTCAAGGTGTTCCGCCATCTGGGCGGGAGTATCCACTGTCTAACAGCTAACACAGCCCGCGGCCGCGCCTACATCACCGTGATCCACAGCCTGCCACCGGGCTGCTCGCTAGCCGCCGCCCGAAAAATCATCGAGCATTGCTTCTGAGTTCAGCCCGGTAGGAACCATCAGAACTCAGTCGAGTTTTTCGACAGTCACGTCATAACGACCGCCGTTGACGTTGATAACCAAGTGCTTGCCGGCTGTGGAGGATGCGCTGGGCTTGGCTGATGTGGATGCCGGAGTCGGCACCGGGGCCGGTGTGGGTGCTGGAGCCGGTGAGCCGCCGCCCTTGATGAGTGCCTCGACCTGCTGGGGAAACATGGCAAAAAGCACCACGGTCTCGTCATCGGTGGGCAGGCCCTTGGCGGCGCATTGCTGGCGCAAGCCGTCCATGGCAGGAGCTAACAAATTGGCCGGGCGCTCTGTGACGGTTTTCTGGCCACTTTGTTTTTCGACTTGAGCGAGCACCTCAGGATTGATGGGGCCGGGGGCTTTGCCGTACTTGCCCAAGGCGATATCCTGAGCGGGTTGGCAGATCATTTTCCAGCGGCCGAACTTGACGTTCATCATGGCCTGGGTGCCAACGATTTGGGAGGTGGGGGTGACTAGGGGAATCCACCCGAGGGCCTCGCGCACCACGGGGATTTCTCGGACGACTTCATCGAACTTGGCAGACATTCCCTGCTCGGCGAGCTGGTTTCGGAAGTTAGAGAGCATACCGCCGGGCACTTGGAAGATGAGAATATCTGAGTCCACACGCTCGTTGGCAGGGCTGGTGAATTTACCCAACTGCTTATACACATCCTCGAAATACACGCGCAATTCCTGCAGTTTGGCAGCGTCGAACTCAGGGCAGCGCGGATGGCCCTTGAGCATGGCGAGCATGCGCACCGTATCGGGCTGGCCAGTGCCATTAGCGAACGGTGCGATCGAGGTTTCCACAGCATCCACCCCGGCATCAATGGCTGCCAGATACGATGCAGCCCCAAGGCCGGCGGTGTCGTGAGTGTGCAGAGTGATGGGCAAGCCAACCCGGCGTTTCAGCTCACTGACCAATTCAAAGGCGACCCGCGGGGCAATGATGCCCGACATGTCCTTGACGCCGATCGAGTGACAACCCAATTTTTCAAGATCCACGCCGAGTTGAACAAACGCCTCGATGGTGTGAACCGGACTGATGGTGTAGCAAATCTCGCCGCGAGCGTGCTTGCCGCAGGCCAAGACGGTTTTGACAGCGGTGGCAAGATTGCGCACATCGTTAAGGGCATCGAAAATCCGGAACACATCCTGGCCCGCCGCAGCATTGGCCCGCACAAATGCCTCCACGACGTCGTCGGGAAAACTGGTGTATTGGACAATGTTCTGGCCGCGCAAAAGCATGATTTGCGGGGTGCGGGGGGCGGCTTTCTTGAGCAGGCGAAGCCGCTCGAAGGGGTTTTCGCCGAGGTAGCGCAGGCAGGAGTCGATGGTGGCACCGCCCCAGGTTTCCAGGCCGCTGAAGCCCATGTCATCAAGGATGGGTGCTGCCGGCAGCATTTGAGCAGTGCTCATGCGGGTGGCGGCGAGGGATTGGTGGCCGTCGCGCAGGACGGTATTATTGAATGTAACTGGTTGCATGGTGTGTGGGGGAATAACTCGCAGAATCCAGAGGTGTTGGAGCACCTCACAAAAAACAACGCATATTTTCTGACTCTGCCGCCACATTCAATACCAAACATCTGATGGGTTGCTGGGAAATTTCGGGAATCCCTTATTCCAGGCGGGTTCCACGGCCATCCGGCGCAAGAAACGCTGTGCTTTTCAGTAAATCTGCAAAGAAGCGAGATTCGCCCTAGCCCCACCTCGGAATCTGTGCATAATTCGCGCGCCTATGAACGGAACAGCGGAACTCATCATCGAAAACAAGCGTTTGGAACTCCCCATGATCGTCGGATCGGAAGGAGAAGTCGGAATTGACGTCGCCGCCCTGCGCGACAAGACCGGTTGCATCACTCTCGACCCGGGTTACGGCAATACTGGTGCCTGCAAAAGCGCCATTACCTTTATCGACGGTGAAAAGGGCATCCTCCAATACCGCGGTTACGACATCGCCGAGCTTGCTGCCAAGAGCAATTTCATTGAGACTTCCTACCTGCTCATTTATGGCGAACTGCCCACCCCGGCCGAATTGACGGCTTTCTCCACGGAACTCACCGAAAACCAGATGCTCCACGAGGGCATGCGCTTTCTGTTTGAAGGATTCCCGACCTCCGCCCATCCGATGGGCATCCTCTCGGCCATGATCAATGCCGCGTCTTCGTATTTCCCCAACCTGCTCAGCGGCAAGGACCGCGAGACGCGTTTCCCGCGGCATGCGGCCCGGCTCATTTCGCAGGTGCGCACGATTGCCGCTTTCTCATACCGCAAGGCGCACGGACTGCCCACCATCTATCCGAAATCCAATCTCAAGTACACGGCCAACTTCCTCCACATGATGTTTTCTTCGCCCAACGAAGATTGGGTCGTCCAACCTGAGATCGTCCGGGCCTTGGACCTCATCTTCCTTTTGCACGCCGACCACGAGCAGAATTGCTCCACCGCCACGGTGCGCATGGTTGCCTCCAGCCGCGCCAACCTGTTTGCCTCGGCCTCGGCCGGCGTCTGTGCGCTGTGGGGCCCGCTGCATGGCGGTGCCAACCAAGCGGTGCTGGAAATGCTGGAGGAAATCCACGCCGAGGGTGACGATGGGACCAAGTTTCTCAACGAAGTCAAAAACAAGATTGGCAACCGCCGCCTGATGGGTTTCGGTCACCGCGTTTACAAAAACTTCGACCCCCGGGCGGTCATCATCAAGGAACAATGCGACAAGGTGCTCGCCAATTTGCACAAGTCCGACCCCTTGCTGAATATCGCCAAGAAACTCGAGGAGATTGCCCTCCACGATGAGTATTTCATCTCCCGCAAACTCTATCCGAACGTCGATTTCTACAGCGGCATCATCATGCGCGCCATCGGCATCCCACTGGATATGTTTACGGTGATGTTTGCCATCGGCCGCATGCCGGGCTGGATCGCCAACTTCAAGGAAGTGATGGAAGACCCCGACAGCCGAATCGCCCGTCCCCGCCAAATTTACACAGGCCACACCCTGCGCAATTACGTTGCGATGGACCAACGGGCCTGAGCTGGCACCCTGGCGAGGGGTTTATAGCAATGCGGCAGCCCATTCCCCATGCTCTCCGCCCTCCGACAACTCATTCAAGACGCCTTCGCTGGCGCTGCCACTGACGTATTTCTCGTCGCGGGCGAGCCACCGCGTGTTCGCCACGAGGGCGAGGTCATCGAACTGCATCCCGGCCCCGTCCCCCCGGCGGCTATGGCGGAATTCTGGAACTCCTGCGGCATCGACCCGCAAACCCACTCAGAGGCGGATGTTTCCTGGCAACTCCCCCAAGGCGGCCGCCTGCGGGTCAACCTCTATCACACCCTCGGCCGCCTCGCCGCCGCGCTGCGCCCAATCCGCGACCAAATCCCTCCACTCGCCCAGCTCGGACTGCCCGCGCCACTGCTCGAGTCATGGCTGCAGCGCCGCTACGGCCTCATCCTGGTCACCGGGCCCACCGGATCGGGCAAATCCACCACCGTGGCCGCCTGCCTCGATTGGATCAACCATCACCTTGCCCGCCACATCGTCACGCTGGAGGATCCCATCGAATACCTGTTTGAAAATGACCTGGGGTTTTTCTCGCAACGGGAGATTCGTCAGGATTCGGCGGATTTTTCCACTGGTTTGCGGGCCGCTCTCCGCCAAAGTCCGGACGTCCTCTTTGTCGGCGAGATCCGCGACCAGGAAACAGCCGTGACCGCCCTCCACGCCGCTGAAACCGGCCATCTCGTGATTTCCACCCTCCACAGCAGCGGCGTCGCAGATACCCTCGAACGCTTTTCCCACCTGCTCAAAAGCGAAACATCCGGTGCCCTCAATCTGCTCGCATCCCAACTCGTCGGTATCCTTTCCCAGCAACTCCTCCCGCGCCTCGGTGGCGGATTGTTCCCAGCGCTCGAATACCTTCAGAACGAAGCTGCCACCCGCCGTTGGATTCTCGACAACAAGCTTGCGGAATTGCAGGACCACTTGCAAAAGTCCAATGGCACGACAAATTGCTCGCTGCTCGACTACCTCGTCGCCGCCACCCGCCAAGGATTTGTCGATCTGGAAACCGCCCGCTCCGCCTGTCCGCGACCCCAGGATTTTGATCGAGCCATGCGTGGCATCTCCTGAGATCCAAACCCAGCCATGACCCGCGATATCACCGAATACCTGAGCGAAACCGTCTTGCGCGGCGGGTCCGACCTGCACCTCAGCGCCTGGGCACCGGCCTGCGTGCGCATCAACGGTGCCATCCAGCCCATCGACGAGCTACCGCTTGAGCCGGACAGGGTTCGTGATCTCATCCTCGACACGCTCACCGAGTCCCAGCGGGCCACCTTGGAACAGCAGTTCGAACTCGACTATGCCCTGCAAGTCGAAGGCGTCGGCCGCTTCCGGGGCAATGTCCACATGGCCCGCGGCCATGTCGAGGCCGCCTTTCGCTTCATCCGCCAAGACATTCCCGAACTGGAAACCCTCGGCCACCACCTCGCAGCACACCACTTTTGCAACCTGCGCGGCGGCTTGGTGCTCATCACCGGCATCACCGGATCAGGAAAATCCACCACCCTCGCCTCAATGGTCAAACGCATCGCCGACAGCCACAGCGGCGTGATCATCACCCTCGAAGACCCCATCGAATTCATCTTCCAACACAGCTCCAGCCTCATCAAACAACGCGAGATCGGCAGCGACTCTCACAGCTTTCCCGGGGCCTTGCGCCAAGCCCTGCGGCAGGACCCGGACGTTATCGTGGTGGCCGAAATGCGTGACCTCGATACCATCCGCATCGCTCTAACCGCCGCAGAAACCGGCCACCTGGTGCTCGCCACTCTCCACACGCCTGACGCGCCGCAGACGATTGACCGGCTGGTGGACGTGTTTCCCGCCGACCAGCAACCCCAGATCATCGCGCAACTCTCCAGCGCCTTGGGCGGCATCCTGTGCCAGCGCCTCATCCCCCGCGCCGACGGCCAGGGCCGGGTGCTCGCCTCGGAAGTGCTCGTCCCTAACCACGCCATCCGCAACTGCATCCGCGAGCGCAAACTCGAGCAAATCGTCGGCCTGATGGAAATCGGCCACCGCGATGGCAACCGCACCATCGACCAAAGCATCGCCACCCTTTTCGACGCCCATCTCATCACCCGCGAGGAAGCCATTTTCCACTGCCGGGAACCCAAAAGCTTCGAAGCCCCGCCTCCGACACCCCGCAAAACAAAATCTATCTGGACCTAAGCCCCCATGGAAACGCCCAGCCCACAATACATTCTCACCCGCGCCGCCGGCCTGCTCGTCCTGTTGGTCGTCGTGGCCATCACCTACAAATTCGTCAAGCAGCGCCAGCGCGAAAGCGTCATCATCGCCGAACTCGCCGCCATCACGACGGAGAGCTCGTTTTTCCAGCAATTCTACGCCGAAGACGCCCGCAAGTCCCTGATACGCGCCGTCGGTCTCATCGCCGAGGCCAGCTCGCTCGGGGTCGCTCCCAACGATGCCATCAGCCGCAGCCTCGGGATCAAGCCGCAGATGTTCACTGACGATGCCAGACATGACGAACCCCCGCTGCGGGAACGCATCATCCGGACCTGCCTGCGGGATAATTACGTCAACTTCCTCAAGCTCGGTTTCAAACCGGATTTCTACGCCCTGGATGCCATGCGCCAAGGCAAGCTGCCCCCCATCCCATCCGGCCCCCAGAGCGGTCACACGCCCGTCATCTCCTACTTCATCAATCCAGCCGTCTCTCCCGGCATGGACAGGGTCATCGCCAATCTGGAAATCCGCCCGCCTGCCTCCGACGATGACAAACCCAGCGTCGTCCAACTCGCATCCGCCAAACAACTCGCCCGCGACCTAACGGAAGCGAAGATCATCGATGATCGCACCTGCGAAAATATCCTCGAGGCACTGGGCCAAAAACCCGCCACCAAGCCGCAATAGCCCTCAGAACTCAGTGTTCGTCCTCAAATGTGGCACAGGGTCGAGCAAGTTGAATTCCCTTGAGATTGCGGTCAAACTGAGGAGACGCGCAAGAATAGTTGTCGGTTCTAGCGGCGTGTCTATGACTGCCGATCACCCTGAATCGCCGATGAATCAGCCGGCTCAGCAAGGATCAACTCATGCGCAGCGGCGGTCACAGACCGCCGCTACAGAGGCACCAGTGCTTCTAGATCTTGGGCGTTCTAGAACGGCAATTTCCCGCCGAGACCTTTCATCATGTCTTTCATGCCACCGGGGCCGCCCATCTGGCGCATCACGTCCTTCATTTTGCCCGGGGATTTCATCATTTTTCGCATTTCGCTAAATTGCTTGATGAGTTGGTTGACGGCCATGAGCGAGGTACCCGATCCGGCGGCGATGCGCTGGCGGCGCGATCCCCTGATAATCTCGGGGCGGCGACGCTCGTCCAAGGTCATGGACAGCACAATGGCTTCGGTGGACTTGAGGCGCTTGGTGTCCAAGGCTCCTTTGGGAAGTTGCTTTTTAATTTTACTGAAGCCTGGCATGAGGCCCAGCAGGCCTTCGAGCGGCCCTAACTTCTGAATCATGCGCATCTGATCCAGAAAGTCGGTGAAGTCAAACTTGCCGGCCTGAATGCGCTTCATCGAGTTCATCGCATCGGCTTCGCTGAACTTGTCGGCGACTTGCTCGACCATGGAGACGATGTCGCCCATGCCGAGGATCCGGTCGGCCATGCGCTGCGGATGAAACTCAAAGAGCTGGTCGAGTTTTTCACCTTCGCCGGCAAATTTGATCGGCTTGCCAGTGACCGCACGCATCGAAAGGGCGGCACCGCCGCGGGCATCGCCGTCCAACTTTGTTAGGATGATACCGGTGATGCCGACGGCACCATCGAAGTGAGTGGCGACTGAGACAGCTTGCTGGCCGGTGGCGGAATCGACGACGAGGAGGGTTTCCTTGGGATTGAGGAAAGCATGGAGTCGCTTGAGTTCGGCGATGAGTCGCTCATCGATTTCCTGACGGCCGGCGGTATCAAATATCAGGACGGTGCCGTTGTGAGTCTCGGCCCAGACGAGCGCGTCTTTGGCGACTTTGACGACGTCGGTTTCGGTGGCGGCCGGGGTATAACAGGGGACGTCGATTTGTTTGGCGAGGGCGGCGAGTTGGTCGATGGCGGCGGGCCGGTACAGGTCGCAGGCGATGAGCAATGGGCGGCGGCCTTCTTTGAGGAGGCGCTTGGCGAGTTTGGCGGAGGTGGTGGTTTTGCCGGCACCGTTGAGGCCGCAGATAAGGATGCGGGCGGGCGGGTTGAGATCTAGCGGGGATTGGTCGCCGCCGAGCAACAGGGCGAGTTCGTCGTGGAAGATTTTGACGATTTGCTCGCCGGGTTTGATTGACTTGAGGACGTCTTCGCCGACGGCCTTGTCCTGGACCCGAGAGATAAAGTCCTTCGCGACGCCAAATTCAACATCGGCCTCCAGCAGGGCAATGCGAATCTCGCGCAAGGCATCGGCGATGTTTTTTTCGGAAATGCGGCCTACACCGCGCAAGTTGCGAAAGGTTTTGTCGAGACTATCGGCTAGCGAGGAGAACATGGCGGGAGCGGGAGATATGAGTTATTGGCTGTCGGGGAGGTAGGCGGCTTCTCGGTCGATTTGGAACGACCAGCGAAGAGGTGTATCGGAGGGTTTGCCCTTGGCATCAAGCCACGAGATGGCGACTTGGCAGGCGGGTTGGCGGAGGCGGCGTGTGACCTGCCAGGAGAAGATTTGGGTGGAGGGGTCGAACTTGGCCGGGACCTCGCCGAAGCCCGAGACCTTCATCACTAGGGTTTTGGGATCGCAGTCGGTGAGGCCGCTGAGATTGGCTGAAAGGATAGGCAGGCGGGAATTGATGATGGCACCGGGTTCGGGGGCGACTGGATAGGGGAGAGGCTCCGCGATGGCAGCAAAGCTCGCGCCGGAAGCGGCCGGGGACGACTGGGACTCGCGGAAGGAGGTGGCGAGTTCGAAGACTTTGTCATAATTGCCCAAAATCATGTAGCGAGGCAGGCGCTTGTCGGGGGTGGAGCGTTTGATTTTCCCGGGGATCACGGTGAACAGCGAGGTGTAACCAAATTCATCGGCGAGGGGAAACATTTCCTCGGTGACGAAACCGCCGGGGTAGGCATAAGTGGTTGAGGATGTGGAGAATTTGCTTTCGATGAAGCGTTTTGACTCGCCCATTTCCTTGCGCAGGAAGGCATCGAAGTCGTGCTCGCCTTTTTTTCGGTGGGCCTTGATCGTGGCCGGATAGGGATGGCTCACTGAGTGGCTGCCGAGCGAGCCCCCCTGCTGGAGGATCTCGCTGATCATGGAGGAGGTGAGGGCTTTTTTGCCGCCATCAATATAATTTTTATAGAGGTAGAGGGTGAATGGGTATCCAAACTCCTTGAGGATGGGCAAGGCATCGGTGTACACGGATTTCCAGCCATCATCAAACGTGAGCAGGATGGATTTTTCCGGGATGGACTTGGCACCGCGTTTCCAAGCGAGGAAGTCCTCCACGGAGATCACAGTGATGCCGAGTTGCCGCAGCGCCGCCATCTGCTTGCGAAACTTCGATGTGTGCATCCGCATGGCCGTCTCCGACTCGTTCTCCGACAAGTCATGATATCCGAGCACCGCCACCCGCGCACCGTCATCAGCGATAGTCGGAGCGCTGTCTTCCACAGCGGCGGCGGTGGGTGATTCCGGCGGGATGGCTTCGTCGGCGGCGGCGCTGAGGCCGACGGCCAGGGCGTATATGAGCGCAAGTCGGATCATAGGTCGCCGGACTCTAGACCCATCCCGGCGATTTTGAAAGCGGGAATCCACAGACCCTCGGGGCATGCGGTTCAACGTAAGGGAATTTTCGGATATAATGTCCTGCTTGGTGGTGATAAATTGCCATTGACTTCACCTCGATGCGCCACTCATTCTGCCCGGGTTCTCAGGTGCTATAGCAGTTAGTTCTGTTGTCAGACGGACGCCAACCGGCACCCGCTTCGGCCCTGCGACAAGCCCGAGAAACGCCATATGTCAGAAGCCATTCAAGCCACCCAAAACACATCGTTTACCGGAGCGCTCAAGCCGACGCTCTATTTCATCGGAATGACCACCGGCCAGTCGTCCATCATGCGTGTTTTCCCCCGCTGGGCGCAACACCTCAAGCTCGGAGATGTGGCCATTCAGGGCATCGACTGCCAGTGGCACGACGATCCTGCCGTCTATCAGCGAGTCGTCACCTTCATCAAAGGCGACCCGCTATCGCTCGGGGCGCTGGTAACCACGCACAAGATCGACCTGCTGAGGGCCAGCCGCGAGCATTTTGCTTTTCTCGATCCGCACGCGCAGCTCACCGGGGAAATCAGCTGCATTTCCAAGCGAGATGGCCAACTCCGCGGCCACGCCATGGACCCGATCACCAGCGGCTTGGCGTTAGAGGCATTTTTGCCGCCGGACCATTGGAAGACCACCGGTGCGGAGGCGTTCTGTCTGGGTGCCGGAGGCTCGGCCATTGCCATCACCAGTTATCTGATGGATCCCAAACATGGAACTAACCGCCCCTCGCGCATCGTGATTGCCAACCGAAGCCCGGCCCGCTTGGATGAGATCCAGGGGATTCACGAGCAACTCGCTTGCCCTATCCCCATCGAATACCATCTAACACCCGAGCTCGAGGATAGCGACGCACTGCTTGCGGGCCTCAAGCCGCATTCGCTCGTAATGAATGCAACAGGCCTCGGCAAGGATGCTCCCGGCTCCCCCCTTTCCGACGCCGCTATTTTCCCGAGTCATGGCCTCATCTGGGATTTTAACTATCGCGGCAACCTCGTATTTCTCGATCAAGCCCGCGCCCAAGCATCCGCCCGCCAACTCACCATCGAAGACGGCTGGGTGTACTTCATCCATGGCTGGACCCGGGTGATCGCCGAGGTGTTTGACGTGGACATTCCGGTGAGCGGACCCATGTTCGACGAAATTTCCCAAATCGCAAGAGATGCCCGCTACCCCCCTAACACAGATGAATGCCACCGATGAACCCCTGATGACGCCGTGGGCCGTTGATATCGACTTGGTCACCGGCGCAATGGCCGAACCGGACCGCGTGCTAACACGAAAAACCTCGGACATGCGCGGCTATTACCGGGATGAAGCCGCTCTGGAGCAGTTGATCGGGCAGAATGACCCGATCCATTACGAGGTTTTCGAGAAACACATTCCGGAGACGTATGGCCACTTGCTGCTGTGCATCAGCAAACTCTATCCGGGACGCGTCGGCGACGAGTGCTTCATGACCAAAGGCCACTACCACACCATCAGCGGCACTGCGGAAACCTATCTCTGCATCCGCGGAACCGGTTACATGATGATGAAAACCGCCGACGGTGTCTGCCACAGCGAGGCCATGCGCCGCCACCGCATGGTCTATGTTCCACCACACTGGGCCCATCGATCCATCAACACCGGCGACGAACCCCTGATCTCGTTTTGCGTCTATCCGGCGGACGCTGGACACAATTATGGTGACATCGCCACCGAAGGATTCCCCCGCCGAGTGTTCATCCGCCAAGGAAAGGAAGTCATCGAGTGAGTGCCTCAATCCTGGTCTCACCACGCTCCCTAACAACAGCAGGGCATCCTGCCCTTGCCCGCCTCCAGGACGCCGGCTACGAGCTGGTATTCACCACTCCGGGCCAGCAGCCCACGACTGACGAGTTGCTACAACGGTTGCCCGGCTGCACCGGATATTTGGCGGGTGTGGAAGATATCGATGCCCGGGTGTTGGAAGCCGCGCGAGGGTTGCGGGTGATCAGTCGAAATGGCGTTGGCACCAACAATGTGGACATGGAGGCTGCCCGCCGCTTGGGCATCAAAGTTTGCACCACCCCGGGGGCCAATGCCCGGGG
>CAIQXC010000778.1 GCA_903875675.1 Akkermansiaceae bacterium | reverse complement strand
CGAATTCGGCATGGGCCACCGCGTCGCGCTGGCGGGTGAGGATGATTTCCTCGGTTTCCTCGACGAGGTCGTCGGCTGCGTACATTTTAGTAAGTTGGCGGAGTTCCTCCTGTTGGTTTTCGAGGGTTTCCTTGGCGCGTTTGAGGGTATGGGCGGCATGCTCCTCGGCGGCCTTGCGGCGGGTCGCGGTGAAGTACTGGTTTTCCTCCTTGGCATTGCGGGCGGCGCGGCGCAGGGCATCGAGCTTGAATTGCAGCCCTTCTGTTAGAATGGTGAAATCAGCAGCGGCTTGGGCGTGTGAGATCTCGCTGGCCACCAGCGAGTGGCCGGCATCATTTAGTTTTTTATCGATGTCTTCGGTATCAAACGCGACGAGCACGTCCCCAGCGGCGACCTTGCTGCCATGGGCGGTGAGATGGGTGATTTCGAAGTCGGCCCAAGCTTTTGGCTCAAGGCGGATGCGGGTGGTCTCGTTAGGAATGGCCGTTGCGCCGAACGTTTGCTCGGTAAAAAAGGGCTTGGGCTGGAGGGTTAGTTCGTCGGCGTAGGTCGTGCCAGTGAGCCAGAGGGCAATCAGGGGGAGGGAGGTGAGGCGGGTCATGGGATTGGGTGGGTGGGATGCTCGTTCGTACAGCCATGTCACTCGAAGGCTTTGCCCTTGCGTGCAAGCCAAATCGGCTGCAAGCGGGTTTTTTTCGCGTTAGGTGCCAGTGGAATGAGGTGCTCTGCCACCGCGAAACCCGCGCGTTGCAGGCGCCGGGTCAGACTGGGAATCGGCCGGGCGGCAGCAATGGCGAGCAGGCCACCGGCTTGCAGTGCCTCGTATGCGGCAGCCAACCAGCGGCGATCATCGATCCACGGGCGGTTGCGCTCGGTGGTGGGGGAGGCATCCAAGTGCAAGGTGATGGCGTGGAGGCTGCCGGCATGGCGAGCCAGACCGGAGGGGCCTGGATCGGGTTCGATCGTCACGCGTGAATCGGTGTTGAGCGGGCTGGCGGGCAAGTGCGCCCGGTGCCACAGCGGCAAGTCGGCTAGGGGTTCGGCGACAAAGAAAGTGGCGCGTTTCTGCGGCAGCGCGGCGGCCACCCCGGCCAGTGTGTGACCAAGCGCCAGCCCAACCAGAAAAACTTTCGGCTGGCGGGCGGGGCGGAACGGGGCGCAGGCCAAGCGCGCCAGTTCGGCCTCAGCGCCTTGGGTGGCGGGCCCGGCAATTTGTTGGCCTTGCACGATAAGGTAGTGGCGGCCGTCGTGTTCTTGCAACACGAGTGGGGTGCCGTCGGGGAGGTTGGTTTGTGCGAGGGTGTGCCGTGGTTTCATGAGGAGGATGCGAGTGGCTGAGGAGGGCTGCACTGGAATTATCGGAAATATCGTGCCGTGTCCATCCCTGTCCGATACATGGGCAGCTCCATCAGCGGCATGAAGCTGGTGCCGGTGACGTGGTCCAAGGTCACGGGGCTGGAATTTTCAGCCGGAGTTTATAGCCGCAAGCCGTGGATTTTCGCTATGTTCCATCTGGCGGTAACAATGTTCCATCTGGCGGTAAAAAGAAGCGGCCCGGCTGATGCTCCCTAGGAAAAACCCAAAAAACCAAAGGGATGCTCAGCCGGGCCGCCTGATGGTTTGTCGCGACGCGGGAGAAGTAGGCGGGCGGCTCGACCGTGTCAAATGTTTTTTTGTATTTTAATGAGCCGGCGTAATTGGGTGGATAGCGGGTGAGTTGACGGCTGCCGCTGAGTGAAAGAAGCCGCTTTAATGAGCAAAGAATGCGCGGATTTTGCGCTAAGGGGGGTTTCTTGATTTTTCTACTCGCCGACTGCGCAAAGATGCCTATTTTGGCGGGGCGAACCACCTCGTTGCCGCCGATAGCTTGTGCGGCCGGAGATTGGCATAGCGCAACCTCATTGAATGACCATGAATCTAACGCTAAAAGTGTGGCGCCAGCCAAGTCCGAAGGCTCAAGGCCGCATCGTGACCTACGATGCAAAAAACATTCCAGCAGAGGCCTCGTTCCTCGAAATGCTCGACATCGTCAATGAGGGGCTCATTGAAAAAGGGGATGAAACGATCCATTTTGACCACGACTGCCGCGAGGGCATCTGTGGCACATGTTCGCTGACCATCAACGGAATTCCCCACGGTAAGGAACGCGGCATCACCACCTGCCAAGTGCACATGCGCAAGTTCGCCGATGGAGATACCATCTGGATCGAGCCGTTTCGGGCCAATCCGTTTCCGGTCATTCGCGACTTGATTGTCGATCGGAGTTCCTTCGACCGGATCATGGCCACTGGCGGGTATGTTGACGTGCGCACCGGATCGGCCGTGGATGCCAACGCCATTCCGGTGGCCAAAGCCGATTCCGACGCGGCGTTTGACGCCGCGGCCTGCATTGGCTGTGGTGCCTGTGTGGCGGCCTGCAAGAATGCTTCGGCGATGCTCTTTGTATCAGCGAAAGTCTCCCATCTCGGACATTTGCCCCAAGGCCAGCCTGAACGCCAAAAGCGTGTGCTGGCGATGGTCCGCCAGATGGACGCAGAGGGTTTTGGCAATTGCACTAACCAATACGAGTGCGAAGCCGCTTGCCCGAAGGAGATCAGCGTCGAACACATTGCACGGATGAACCGCGATTATATGAAAGCCATTCTTATCGAGCAGGTGGTCGGCTGAGAGAGGGATCGCATATCAAAAATTTTTACCTACGCGGTTTGCTTTTTGGCCGTGACCATGGATGGTGGTGCATGAACGCGCCGCAAACCTGCATCATGATGGCCCTGCCGCTGGCGCTGGCGGCCTGCTCCGGCCGTGGGTCTAGCAAACACGTAGTGACAACTCCGCCACCAGAGCCCGCGACCCAAGTGGTCAAGTCTGACGCAGAGTGGAAAAAGCAGCTCACTTCTGAGCAATACGGCATTTTGCGTGAGGCTGCCACCGAGCGGCCCCACGGCAAGGTGTACGAGGAATTCCGGCAACAGGGGGCCGGGACCTACCATTGCGCGGGTTGCGGGGCCTTGTTATTTTCGTCAGACCACAAGTTTGATTCCGGCTGTGGTTGGCCCTCGTTCTATGATCCGGCTAAAGCCCAGAACGTGAAGCTTAGCGAGGACCGCAGCATGGGGGCTCTGCGCATTGAGGTGACTTGTGCGATTTGCGGCGGCCATCTCGGCCATCGCTTTGATGGAGAGGGGTTCCACACGCCCACCGATCAGCGCTATTGCATCAACGGTGGTGCCCTGACGTTTGTGCCTGCGGAAAAACCCTGAAGTTTAGCATCGGACGGCCGAAATGAGGGGAGCAAGAGTTTGATAGGAACAAGCCACTGATGCACAGAGACTCAGGTTTGTTCATTTTGCGCAGGCAATTGTTCATCTAGCGAACGTCTGATAGGGTTGCTTTCGGCGTTTCGTAGGCCGTCGGCCGCTTGTTTCTGCCAGCACCAGCTTTTTTTCGCCAAGCCACTTATGATCTCGATCACGTCCTCAGCCACCTCTGTCTCCGCCGCCGCCATGCTAGCCTCCAGCCTTATGCCAAGCCAGCGATCTGCCGCCGCTGAGCCCGGCCCATGGCGCGTCGAACCCGCGCGTCCCGTTACCCAGCAACTATTCCCGCAAGGTGCCGTGCGCTTGCTGGATGGCCCGTTCAAGACCATGCAGGAGGTGGACCACGCCTATCTGTTGCGGTTGGAGCCGGATCGTTTGCTCGCCCAGTTTCGGGTCGAGGCGGGTCTGGCACCCAAGGCCAAGCCCTACGGAGGTTGGGAATCCCCGGCCCAACCGGGCACGGTCCGTTCGCTGGCGGGCCACAGTTTGGGCCACTACCTCAGTGCTTTGAGTTTCATGGTACGCGTGACGGATGATGAGGCGCTTCGCCAACGGATTAGCTATATCAGCGGGGAGTTGAAGGAATGCCAGGACAAACGCGGCGACGGATCGGTGGTGGCATTCCCGTTTTCACGCGAATTGGAGGCGGATATCCGAAAAGGCAAGGTCGAAACCATCGATAATTATTGGGCACCTCTTTATACGATTCACAAGCAACTCGCCGGATTGCGTGACGCCTGGGTCAATTGTGGCGATGCGACGGCCAAGGACGTGCTTATCCGGTTAGCCGACTGGTGTGGTTCCATGGTCAAAGACCTGCCCGATGAGCGGCGCGAGCGCATGCTCAACTGTGAACACGGAGGCATGGCCGAGGTGCTTGCTGACGTTTACGCAATCACAGCAGAACCTCGGTTTCTCGACTTCGCCCGGCTCTATTCCCACCACGCGGTGCTTGACCCGGCAGCCGATGGCAAAGATAACCTAACTGGATTACATGCCAACACCCAGGTGCCCAAGTTTATCGGTTTCCAACGGATTCACCAATTGGCGGGCGACCCGCGCTCCGGTGCTGCTGCAGCTTTTTTCTGGCAGACGGTGGTAGCCAACCGCAGTTGGGTCAACGGCGGCAACAGCATGCACGAACATTTTGGCGACCCCAAGGCGATGGGTGGCGATATCAGCCATGACGGAGGACCGGAAACCTGCAACACCTATAACATGCTGCGTCTGACCACCGCGCTCTATCAGGAAAAGCAGGATCCCGCCTACCTCGACTATTACGAGAACGCGCTGTTCAATCATATATTAGCCTCGCAGGCACCGCTGCCGGGAGCCGGGGCATTTGTTTACTACACTCCGCTGCGGCCGGATTATGCCCGCAGCTATGGCACGGACTTCAACTCGTTCTGGTGTTGCACTGGCACCGGCATGGAAAATCATGCGAAGTACGCCGAGTTCATCTACACCCATGATGCCGCGTCCCTGTCGGTCAATTTGTTCATGGCCTCGCAAGTGGGTTGGCCCGAGCGCGGCCTAACGCTTCGGCAGGAAACCCGCTTTCCAGATGAGGCGGCCACCACCTTGGTGATTACCGCCGCACCCGCAGAGCCGCTTGCCATTCGCATTCGTCACCCATTTTGGTTAGATGGACGGCAACTCAGCGTGACCGTCAACGGGCAAGCCGTGGCAAACACATCGCAGGCAGGCGGCTTCGCCGAACTCAAGCGCCCATGGCAAGTTGGCGATCGGATTGAGGTAGCGCTGCCGATGAAATTGCGGGTGTTGCGTCAAACCCAATGCCCCGGCTGGGTGTCTTTGTTCAACGGGCCGATCCTGCTGGCTGGGCAATTAGGTAGTGAGGGTCTGACGCAAAAGGACTTTATCGGCCCGTACACGCCTATCAAGGCGCTGCTGCCGCTCAACCGGGCACCGCTGCTCATTGCCAACACGGATGAGGAAGTCCTTGCCCACATCGCCCCCGTGGATGGCCAACCCGGCAACTTCCGCACCAAGGATTTGGCCAAGCCTAACGACATAACTCTATCGCCGTTCTATCGCACTCATTTCCAGCGCTATGCGATCTACTGGCAATTGAGTGACGCCGCCCATGCCGCCGAACAGCAACGGCAAGTCGCCGAGGCCGATCGCCTGGAACGCGAGTTGGAAGTACGCACCACCGACCGCGTCCGTCTGGGTGAACAACAACCCGAAACCGACCACCTGTTGCATAGCGAAAAATCCCGGATCGGCTTCGGTCCGTTAGGCAAGCATTTCCGCGCTGCCGATCCTGACGGATGGTTCAGCTTCGAGCTGAAGCTGCCGCCGGGTGGTGCCAAAGTGGCGATTCGGCTGGTCTATTGGGGCCGCGACAATGGTCCTGAGTTCGAGCTACTGGCCGGTGGCAACGTCATAGCGACGCCCAAGTTGCAAGGTGCCGAACTGGAGGACTACTATGCCGTTGAGTACCCGGTCGCCGCCGACTTGCTAGCCGGCAAGGATAATCTCACCGTCCGAATCCAGGCAAAGCCCGGCAAACCTGCCGCCAGTGTGTACGATTTGCGCCTAGTCACCGTGAAATGAGCTCATCTCCTGGCAATCAGTCCGCGCTAGCGGGAATGCTGGCAGAGATGGGTTCATTTCTCCTGCTGCTGCTCACGGTGCTGCCGGCTTTCTCACAATTTGAGGTGAAACTCGCCGCCGGTGCGATCACCAGTCTCAAGTCGGCGGGCGATTCACAACATACCGAATACGTAGCAGCTGCCGAACGGCTCGGAGATTTATCCATTCGGTTTCGTCGGTCCGGCGGCGAGTGGCAATCGGCGAATACAGCGGATCTGGCCAAGACATCGCAAATCACAACAAGCGCCGGAGGCACGCGCTGCACGACTCTCTATCATCTTTCGGGAGAGTCAGCAACAGGACTTGATGTTAGGATAGGGTTTGTTGTTGGGGAGGATGGGTTGGAGTGGACGATCGGCCTGCGCAACACCTCCGCCGAGGATCTGGAGATTGGTGATTTGGCAGTGCCCCTGCCGATGAATGCCTCGTTCCGCAAGAGCAAGTCCGCTGTGCTCAAGCATAGTTTTATTTCAGGGCACGCATCCTTCATCTATTGGACGCGCCCTGAGAGTGCCGGGCCCTATCTGACGCTCACACCCACTGGCGACACCCATTTCGAATACTGGGAGGCACAACCAGCTTATCGCATCTTCATTCATTCCACTGTGGCGGGTGCAGCCGCCAAACAACGCGGCACCCACTGGCGCCAACCTCATACCAGTCTCACACTCGCCCCCGGAGGCCAGGCCGGTGACTCTCACGATTACGGCTGCAAGTTTCGCTGGGCTAACAATCACGACGCCGTCCGGCGGATTTTGGTCGAGGAAGGCGGCATCGACGTGCAGGTGGTACCGGGTATGACTGTGCCCTCGGACCTGAGTGCCCGATTCGCCTTGAGCAGTCGGTGGCCGATCCAGTCGATTGAAGCTGAATATCCTGCCGAAACGAGTATCATCCCGATGGTCGGCAAGGGGCAGGCTTCAATCTATCAGGTAAGGTTTAGCCGCTTGGGCGAGAACCGGTTGACGGTAAGATATGGGGATGGTCGGCAGATGGTGCTTGAGTTTTTCGCGACAGAACCGATAGAGACGCTCATCCGCAAGCGTGCGGCCTTTATCGCCACTTGTCAGCACCGCGACCCGGATAAGTGGTACGACGGTCTGTTTTCGGAGTGGAACATGGAAAGCCAGACGTTGTTGGGCCCGGACAACTATGACCGCATCAAAGGCTGGCGCATCTATGAGGTGTCTTGTGACGATCCCGGGCTGGCCAAGCCGGCATTTTTGGCCGCGAAGAACGCCCGGTTCCCGGTGCAAGCGGAAGTCGAAGCGCTCGACCATTACCTCCAACATTTTGTCTGGGGCGGCTTGCAACGCCGCACTGACGAATCCTCGGCCTATGGAATCTATGGCATTCCGGACTGGAAAACCAACCGCGAGAGCAGCGATTCCGGATCCAAGGGGAAACTCCATCTCTGGCGCCCTTATGATTATCCGCACGTCATCCTGATCTATCATAGCATGTATCAAGTGGCGAAGAACCATCCGCAGATTCACACGGATTTAACATCATTAGAATATTTGCGGAGGGCCTGTGGCACGGCCATCGCCATGTTCACCCTGCCCATGGAAATCGCTAACTGGTCGGCCTACGAAACGGGTTTCTATAATGAATTAGTGATCGAGGAGCTTATCCGTGACCTGGAGGCAGTCGGCATGCATGCCGAAGCGGATCAACTGCGCGGCCACTGGGAGCGCAAGGTCTTGCATTTCGTCAATGATCGTCCGGACCTGTTTCGCTCGGAATATGCGTTTGATTCCACTGGCTTTGAATCCACCCATGCGCTGGCCGCTTACGCCATGCGACACACCGCTACGTTGGGCGTGGCCACCCCCGAGATTTCGCTAGAGAAGGCGCGTCACTTCATGGAATCGCAAATAGCCGCCAATCTTGTGTGCCGGGGCTCCATCGAACCGGCATACTATTATCTGGGTAGCGACTATCGCGGCTCTGCCGGCAATGCGTACACGCTTACCTATATGTCACAAATGGGCGGTTGGGCTGTCCTTGACTATGCATTGAACTATGCCACCGATCCAGCCCCCTATCTGCGCCTCGGTTACGCGTCCGGCCTTAGCGCCTGGGCGCTGATGAACAGCGGCACGGCCACCTCCAACTATGGCTTCTGGTATCCGGGCCGTGCCAACGACGGCGCAGCTGGTGGCGGTTTCGAGCCAGCACCCGATGGCATGACCTGGCTTGAACAACCGCACCATCGTGGCTCATGGTATTACGCCTGTGAAACCGACCTTGGCTATTGTGCCGCGTTGCGCAGTGCCGCCACCGTCCTCACTGACGAGCCGATTTTCGGCCGCTTTTGCTTTGGCGGCGACCAGCGCACCAGTGGCGGGAGCATCGAGGTCATCCCCCGCGACGGTGTGCGCCGACGCTTCCACGCACGGCTCTCCGACCGGAAAATGAACATTATGTTAGATGTGGATCGATTTGCCGCCAACCAGGCTATCGTTCTGCAGGAGGATTTTTCCGGTGTCAGTTTCTTGTTGGAGAGTGACAATCCGGTGCCCCATCCGCTGCGCCTGCATCTATCCGGTTTGTCGGTCGGCGACTACTCAGTGTGTGCCGGCCAGGAAGCGCCTGTGACCTTCGCTGTAAAGGACGGCGGCGATGATGCGTTAGAACTGCCCCGCGTTGCCTCTGGCCAGCGCATCGATATTGGCCGGGCCTTGAGTCGTCAGACCGAATGATTTCGCGTACTTTTGGTTATGCCAGCATGCATCTGCCTCGGCTCCAAGACGTAAGCTCCGAGATGAGTGTGGAAGAGGGTGACTGGTGCTCCCCCCAAGATCATTCCCTCTCCTCAAGCATAAAGCGCCGGGTCATTACCTGAAGCTGACTCGGAATAGGGAACATTCAGCACTTATTGCAGGCACTTTTTGCGCAATTCATGAAATAAATGTAGTTTTTGATTGACTGATGTTTTTTCTGACCGATAATACTTCGCCGAAACGGATATTTCATGAGCAAGGAGAGAGCGCCGAATGCCAGGCAGGAGGCGACTTCATGTGACATGAGAAGGACGGTTTGAATTTACAAAAAAATGTTTCGCTCAATAGTATTGTTAGTTTCGTATTTAGCCAGCCAATTTATCACCTCGGTACAAGGGGGAGAATTGGGGTTGACGTTTGACCAGGGCAATTTTTCGGGAAATATTTCGGGGGCTGGAGGGTTGACTAAAGTGAGCACCGGGACCCTTGTGCTCTCTGGTGCGAACACTTATACCGGCCCAACCCGCATTGAAGCCGGAGTGCTCGTTCTAGACGGCACGCTCAGCTGCAATGTTGTGGATGTCGCCAGTGGAGCCACGCTCACGAACAACACAGGCGGCCTGAGTGCCACGACGAGCCTCACGAATGCGGGAACCGTGGTGTGCAATGCCAACAACACGATTGCTGAATTGATCAACTCGGGATCGATCAGCAATGCCACCTACACACTATCGGCGGCCACCTACGCGCTCAATGGAGGTTCGATTATCAGCGCTAATCTGGGCAGTGGCACCGTCACCACCAACGGGGACGTGGTCCTCAACGGCAGTGTTTCTGCTGGCACCGTCCGCGTCCAGACGGACACCACCACGCTGGGTAGCGCGGGGCGATTGTCGGAGATGAGCAACGTCACCGTTGAAGCACTCGCAACTCTCAAGCTGGGGGGCGACGAGATCATCGGTACACTTGCCGGAGCAGGCAGTATTCAGAATGCAGGCGGAAGCATCACCCTGGACGGCGGAAATTTTTCGGGGGGCATTTCCGGCAGCGGCGGCCTAACCAAGGAGACGTCAAGCAACCTGATCCTATCCGGGGCCAATACCTACACCGGCCCCACGTTTGTCAATAATGGGAGCCTCGAAGTGGCCGGCACGCTAAGCGGCAGCTCTATTAGCACCGCTAGCGGCAGTACCCTGAGGGTGAGCGTCGGCAGTTCTATCAACGTCGAAAATCTGATGATATCCGGCATTCTCACCGTGGCCAACAGCACGAGTCTGAGCTACATAAATCTAAGTGGCAACGGCACCATCAACAGCCCGGTTTTTGTCAATCGCGCCGGTGCCACGGTCAAGGGCGGCCTTACCTTCAGCGGCAACTTCAGCGACCAAGGCACGTTCGCTCCCGGCAACTCGCCCGGCCTCACAAGCATCGTCGGCAGTTACACTGAAGCCGGCACCCTACATGCTGAATTGCAAACCACCACTCCCATCACCGGCCATGACCAAGTGCGCGTCGGCGGCAGCGTTACCCTCCTGCCCAGCTCTTCCCTCATCGTGGAAACCTATAACAATGTGCTGCCGGTTCGGGGTTCGATCTATCAAATTATCGCTAGCCCCTCCGGTGGCGTAAAGGCGGTCACCGGTATATTCTCCGCGCTGCGCTTTGACGCCGACGGTGCCAGCGGCCTCGGGGCCCCAGTAAGTAATGCCGCGGTACTTTTTGACCAAGCCACTGGCCGGGCAATTGCCACCGGGCTCAACGCGCCAAACAGCACGTTTGCAGACCTCGGTAGCACCGCCAACCAACGACAAGTGGCCAACATCATATTTGTCAATGCCACCAGCTTGATCGGCCCCAACCAAATCAACAGCAGCACCAGCGCCGGCGCACTGGCACTCCAACTGATCACCTCACCCGGAGGGACTTCCAACAGTCTTGCAAACGTGACACCGGAATTGTACGGATCCATTGCCGAATACGCATTGGGCAGCGACCTCGAAGTGACCAATTTGCTCCACGACCGGATCACCAATCTATCCAACATAGCGGGACCAGCCCCAGACGGTTTTTCACTTTACTCTGGCATGAACCAGCACAATTTTGATGCTGCGGAGCACGTGATTATCGACCGAACGGACACCTACGTTGGTGGCGACTATGCCGCGATGAGCCGCTTTTTGCTAGGCGCGCTGGTGACCTATAACAACGGGGACTTTTCAAATTCTTCCGGACGTGGATCTTTGAGTGGGCTCGGCACTGATGCTTACTTTAAAACCCACCTCAGCCCGGCCGTCAACCTGATTGGTCGGCTTGGCTATGGTTCGTATAATTGCGACCTGAGGCGTAACACCACCGACACGGTTCAGGCATCCGGCTCGACCAATAGCAACGTCCTAACCGGCAGCTTGGGGCTTAACTGCCTCGGTGGCCAGTGGCAAGAGTTGAGCCTCGTGCCACGTGCCGACCTTACCTACTCACACGCCACCGTCAATGGCTTCACAGAGAGCGGCGCCAATGACCGGTTGGAGCTTGGGTCCTACGAAGCCGAGCGGCTGTGTGCCCAGATTGGTGCTTCACTCGTCTGGAGCACCCATCTGGAAGGGCACTTTTTGGGTGTGGAGATTAATTCAGGAATTGAGCATTGGCTTATGAATCACAAGACCAGCCAGCAGGCGACAATGGTCTCCACGCCGAGTGTGAATTTCAGCCAATCCTTCGAAGCCGCTGCCCTCACCAGCCTCAGCTATGGTCTGCGCGTCGCTTATGGCATCACTAGCAACACAAGCATCTATGCCGGCTACGAGGGTCGCGTTTCCGGGGATTCCAGCGACAGCACGAGTCTGGGCTTAAGGGTGAGTTTCTAAGGTGCCGAACACGGTGGAATTGCAGAGGGATCGCAATCTTGGTCTTTGGCGATGGTAGGCGGCGGGATGAGGATGAGCGAGGCTTGGCCTCTGGTAGATTGGAATACAGACCTTTAAGACGCGCCTGACTCATTGGCAACGACACTTGGTTCCAAGATATTCAATCAAGGAAGCGGCTTTTAGCTGCTAAGTCAGCCGTATTGGCCGTGATGGCAGACGCGCCTGACTCATGCCAGGCCGTGGCGGAAGGGATCGCTGGGATCGAAAATGTAAGTGCTGGAGGCATTGACCCAGGCGCGACCCGTCACCCTGGGGATGATTTTTCCATCAGGCAGAGGCTCGAAGGAGCCCTCGAAGACGGTGTCGAGAATACCCGCTTGGCGCCAGACTTGGCCGGAGCGGAGCTTGTCGCCGGCGTGCAGGCAGGCGAGCTTGGCGCTGGTGCCGGTGCCACAGGGTGAGCGGTCATACGCGCCACCGGGGCACATCACAAAATTGCGGCTGTCGGCGAGGGCCGGATTGGCGGGTGGTCCGAACACCTCGATGTGGTCAATGTCGGCGCCGTGCTTGCCGGTGATGCCCTGCTGAGCGAGGCAGCGGCGCACGTCCCGTGCAAAATCACTGAGCGCGCCAATCTGTTCGAAGGCCACTGGCGGCCCTTGCCCGTCAATCAGGAAAAACCAGTTGCCACCCCAAGCGACGTCGCCGCGCACGGTCCCCCAACCCGGGACTTCCACGGCCACTGCTGCGGCGTGGCGGTAGCTTGGCACGTTGGTTACTTCGACAGAGCCATCGCTCCGCAGATGGGCGGACACGACGCCCACCGGGGTATCGAAGCGGTGCATGCCCGGATGGATTTTCCTCAGATGGGCGAGGGTTACGGTCAGGCCGATGGTGGCATGGATGCACATGCCGAGGGTGGAAACGTTGTTGAAAAAGATCACCCCGCAGACGCAATCCGGCTCGTCAGGGGCGCATATCAGGGCACCGACAACTGCCTCGTGACCACGTGGTTCGCGGCACACGGCACCGAGCAGCCAAGCGTGTTTGTCCCGCAATCGCTGTGCGCGTTCGGCGAGCGAGCCGTTGCCGAGGTCCGGCCCGCCGTCAATGACCACCCGGGTGGGTTCGCCGGCGGTGTGGGACTCGATGATGTGAAGCGATGCTTGGTTCATGGCCAGATAAAGCACAGCAGTGGCGGTTTGGCAAGTGGCCGCCTGGGTGTTAGGTCCCATTCACCTCAATCACGAAGGGCGAGGGGTGAGGTCAATCCCTCGCAAGCATCCGTTGCGCTTCGATTTAATTAAAAAAAGCCCGCCGGGGTGAGCTGGCGGGCTTTTTGGGGAAACCTGGCGGGAGACCGGCGGCCTCAGAGGGCACGCAGGGTGGCCTTGATGGCGTCGAAGTCGGGGAGGTCCTTGGGATGGTCCTGGACTTCGGCGTAGCGGACGACGCCGTGTTTGTCGATGAGGAAGGCGGAGCGTTTGGGCACGCCGCCCATGATGAGGTTGGCCTCGGGCAGGAATTGGTCATAGGCGACGCCATAGGCCTTGGCGACGGTGTGTTCGTAGTCGCTGAGCAGGGGGATGGTAATGGCTTCCTTGGCGGCCCAGGCGGCTTGAGCGAAGGGGTTATCGCCGGAGATGCCGAACACCTTGGCGTCGAGGTCCTCGTAATCCTTGATGCCAGTGGAAATGTCGCACATTTCCTTGGTGCAGACGCCGGTGAAGGCCATCGGCACAAACAGCAGGAGGATGTTGGCGCTGCCGATTTGCTCGCTCAATTTGATGAGTTGCGGGCCCTCGGCGGTTTTCGTCACGAGGGTGAAGTCTGGGGCGCTGTCGCCTACTTTAATGGTCATGGTGGTTTGGTTGGGGGTTGATGTTTGAGCTGCGACTATAGATGCTAACTGCCGCCGGTCAACCGGCACGCGCTCATGAAATACGAATTTTCCCAATTTGGCCGCCATCTCGGTTGTGGCAGCGGCATCGAAGAACTCATGGATGACCTCGGTCACGCCCTGGCCAGCGGCGGACCGGACGTGAAAATGCTTGGGGGAGGCCAACCCGCCCGCATTCCCGAGATCAACGCGGTGTGGCGGCGGCGCTTGCAGGAAATGTTAGATGAGGCCGGTGGCCTGGACCGAGCACTGACGTCCTACGACCCGCCGCGCGGCAATCCGCGTTTTCTCGAGGCGTTGGCCGGGCTGTTGCGGCGCACGTTCGGCTGGGAAATCGGCCCGGAAAACGTGGCGGTCACCTGCGGCGGCCAAACGGCGTTTTATTTTTTGTTCAACCTGCTGGCAGGGCCGCTGGCCGATGGCAGTCGTCGCAAGATCCTGCTGCCGCTGGTGCCCGAGTACATTGGCTATGCCAACCAGGGGGTGGCGGGCGGGATATTTCGAGCTGTTGCGCCGCTCATTGAGAAGACCGGGCTGCATGAGTTCAAATACCGGGTGGATTTTGACAAGTTGGAGGTGACTCCGGACGTTGCGGCGATTTGTGCCTCCCGGCCGACCAATCCCACGGGCAATGTGCTCACGGACGAGGAGATTTTGCGGCTTTCGGGGTTGGCGGCGGCGCATGGCATTCCGCTAATCCTCGACAATGCCTACGG
This sequence comes from Akkermansiaceae bacterium, assembly GCA_903875675.1. Classification (GTDB taxonomy): domain Bacteria; phylum Verrucomicrobiota; class Verrucomicrobiia; order Verrucomicrobiales; family Akkermansiaceae; genus Luteolibacter. Next base: position 16,698 of record CAIQXC010000778.1, on the reverse strand, counting down.
TGCGCCGTTTCCCGGCATCATTTTCGCCGAGGCCACGCCGTTTTGGGCCGAACACGTGATTTTGACTCTCAGTCTATCCAAGATTGGGCTGCCCGGCACGCGCACCGGCATGGTCATCGGGCCGCCGGAGATCATTCGTGCGCTCGGTTCGATGAGCGCCATCATCGGCTTGGCCAACCCGAGCATCGGCCAGCAAATCATCCTGCCGCTGCTCGAGTCCGGTGACATCCTGCGCCTGAGCCGCGACGTGGTGAAACCCTACTACGCGGAAAAATGCCGACTCGCACGACAGGCCGCCTTCGAGGAATTCGCCGAGGATTTTGAGTGGTACATGCACCGCAGCGAAGGCGCCTTATTTTTGTGGTTGTGGTTTCCCGGCCTGCCCATCACCGCCAGCCAACTCTACGAACGCCTCAAACAGCGTGGCGTACTCGTCGTCTCCGGCCATTACTTCTTTTTCGGCGACGATGACGCTCCAGACTGGCCCCACCGCCACGAATGCTTGCGCGTATCCTACGCCATGGATGAGAACGTCGTGCGTGACGGCCTGCGCATCATCGCCGAGGAAGTGCGCCGCTGCCGGATGTGAAGGCGGCCTGAGGATGCCCGGACCGCAGGCATTCTTGCCCGCCCATGTCTCTGATAAGCCCACTGCATGGAGTGCGGCGGTAGGGCTGAGTCCGCCAGGCCGCTCACTGCCAAATCATGATGAGACTGCGGACCTAGGGTGCCAAGGGGACAGAATGTCGCACTCGATCTGTGACATTTTGTCAAGATGGCTGCTTCAGGATGCTAAGAAATACCTGTGTCATCTTTTTAAACTCCTTATTTTCAACGAGTTATGCATTGCTATTAAAATCTGGCACGCAACCTGCGTAAGTGTAGCGGCAAACCAGCCGTCACCACGGAAATCAAAAGGAACCAACGCTATGTCAAAAATTCTCGGAATCGACCTCGGCACCACCAACTCCTGCATGGCCGTCATGGAGGGCGGCGAGTCCACAGTGCTCGAAAACTCAGAGGGAGCGCGAACCACCCCCTCCATCGTGGCTTTCGCTAAAAACGGCGAACGCCTCGTCGGTCAGGCAGCCAAACGCCAGGCCGTCACCAACCCGAAAAACACCATTTTTTCGGCCAAGCGCCTGATAGGGCGGAAGTTCTCGGAACTCACTGCCGCTGACAAGCGCATGCCGTACGCGATTGTGGCTGCCGCCAATGGTGACGCCCACATTCAAGTGAGCATTGCCGGAGAAACCAAAACCTACTCGCCTCAGGAAATTTCCGCCATGGTTCTTGGCAAGCTCAAGGCCGACGCCGAGGCGAAGCTTGGCGAAAAAATCACACAGGCAGTCATCACCGTGCCGGCCTATTTCAACGATTCCCAGCGTAACGCCACCAAGGCCGCTGGTGAAATCGCCGGCCTCGAAGTGCTGCGCATCATCAACGAGCCCACTGCGGCGGCTCTCGCCTATGGCCTCGATAAGAAGTCTGACGAGAAAATTGCGGTCTATGACCTCGGCGGCGGCACCTTCGATATTTCGGTGTTGGAGATCGGCGACGGCGTGTTTGAGGTGCTCGCCACCGATGGCGATACCCAACTCGGTGGCGATGATTGGGACAACCTCCTCATCCAATGGGTTGTGGCCGAATTTAGGAAAGATCAGGGGATCGACCTGACCAGCCAGCCTGACGCGCTCCAACGCATCAAGGAAGAGGCCGAAAAAGCCAAAATTGCGCTGTCCTCGACTCAATCCTATGACATCAGCCTGCCCTTCATCACGGCCGATGCCACGGGTCCCAAGCACATCCAGATCACCCTCACCCGCTCGAAGCTCGAACAACTCACCGACTCGCTGTTTGAGCGCACCAAGCAACCCGTCCGCAATTGCCTCGCCGCCTCCGGCCTAAAGGCATCCCAGATCGACGAGTTGGTGCTCGTCGGTGGCATGACCCGCATGCCCAAGGTGGTGGACGTGGCCCGTGAACTCGCCGGTCAGACGCCCCATCAAGGCGTCAATCCCGACGAGGTTGTGGCCATCGGCGCAGCCATCCAAGGCGGCGTGCTGCGCGGCGATGTCAAGGACGTGCTGCTCCTCGATGTGACCCCGCTGACCCTCTCGATCGAAACGCTCGGTGGGATCGCCACCGCCATGATCGAGCGCAATACCACCATACCTGCCAAGAAGTCCCAGATCTTTTCCACCGCCTCGGACAACCAGCCCGGTGTTGATATTCAAGTCTGCCAAGGCGAGCGCAAGATGTTTGCCGATAATAAACGCCTCGGCAACTTCAAGCTCGACGGCATCGCCCAGGCCCGCCGCGGCGAACCCCAAATCGAAGTCACTTTCGACATCGACGCCAACGGCATCCTCCACGTTTCCGCCAAGGACAAGCAGTCCGGCAAGGAGCAGAAGATCTCTATCCAAGGATCTTCCGGCCTAACTAAAGATGAAATCGAAAAGGCCAAACGTGACGCCGAGTCCCACGCCGACGAAGATAAAAAGCGCGTCGAAAAAGTCGATGCCAAAAATAAGGCCGACAACCTCATCTTCAACGTCGAAAAGCAACTCGCTGAACTCGGCGACCAAGCCCCGGCCGAGCTCAAAACGATGCTCGAAACCAAGATCACTGCCGTCAAGGACGCCGTAAGCAGTGACGATGTCACTAGCATCAACAGCGCCGTCACCGAACTCGAAAATTCCCTCCAAGCCCTTGCCGCCGCCGCCCAACAAGCCCAGGCAGCCGCCGGAGCCCAGCAAAATCCCGACGTCGAATCCGCCCCGGAATCCCACGAGCCTAAACAAGCCAAAGGCAAAGTCGTGGATGCCGAAGTGGTCGATTAACCGCTTCTCCACCTTCCACGCGTCCGCGTGGCTTCTCAGCGAAACCAAACAACAAACAAACAACAACAAGAAACATATGGCTAACATCAAACCACTCGGACAACGCGTCCTGGTCAAGCGTCTCGAAGCTGAAGCAATCAGCGCCGGTGGCATCGTCCTGCCGGATACCGCCAAGGAAAAACCTCAGGAAGCTGAAGTCCTCAGCCTCGGCACAGGCGGCAAGGATGACAATGGCAACGCCATTGAGTTCACCGTCAAGGTCGGCGACAAGGTCCTCATCTCCAAGTACGGCGGCACCGAAGTCAAACACGACGGCCAGGAAGTGCTCATCATCAACGAAAGCGATATCCTCGGCATCGTCGGCTAAGGCCGTTAGGTTATTCGTTATAGGTTGCAAGTTATTGGGTGAAGAGCCCATGACTCCGCCAAAGCGAACGACCACCCATTCAACCAAGAATTCATTCCAAACAACTTCTAACTAACAAACACACTATGGCTAAACAACTCCAATTCGACGAAGCCGCCCGCCAGGCCCTCCTGCGCGGCGTGGAAAAACTTGCCCGTGCCGTCAAGGCCACCCTTGGGCCAGCCGGACGCAACGTCATCATCGACAAGAAATACGGCTCACCGACCATCACCAAGGACGGTGTGACGGTGGCGAAGGAAATCGAGCTTGAGTGCCCCTATGAGAACATGGGAGCTCAACTGATTCGCGAAGTCTCGAGCAAGACATCGGATATCGCCGGCGACGGCACCACCACTGCCACCGTGCTGGCTGAGGCCATCTACAAGGAAGGCCTTCGCAACGTCACCGCCGGTGCCAATCCGATCTCGCTGCAACGCGGTATCATGAAGGCCACCGAAGCGATCGTCGCCCAGCTCCAGAAAATTTCCAGGCCGGTGTCCGACGCCAAGGAAATTGCCCAGGTGGCATCCATCTCGGCCAACTCTGACGAAACCATTGGCAGCATCATCGCTGAGGCCATGGACAAGGTCGGCAAGGACGGCACCATTACCGTGGAAGAAGCCAAGGGGATCGAAACGACACTGGAAGTGGTCGAAGGCATGCAGTTCGACAAGGGCTATCTGTCTCCGTATTTTGTCACCAATCCCGAGAGCATGGAAGTGTATCTTGAGAATGCCTTTATCCTCATCAACGAGAAGAAAATCTCCTCGCTCAAGGACATGCTGCCTTTGCTCGAAAAGGTCGCCAAGACCGGTCGTCCAATGCTCATCATCGCCGAAGACGTCGAAGGGGAAGCCCTCGCCACATTGGTGGTCAACAAGCTCCGCGGCATCCTCAACATCGCCGCAGTCAAAGCCCCCGGCTTTGGCGACCGTCGCAAGGCAATGCTCGAAGACCTGGCCATCCTCACTGGCGGCCGCGTCATCACAGACGACCTCGGCATCAAGCTCGAAGGTGTGGAACTGAGCGACCTCGGCTCCGCCAAGCGCATCACCATCACCAAGGAAAATACCACCATCGTTGAAGGTGGCGGTACCTCCGAAGCCATCACCGGGCGCGTCAACCAAATCCGTCGCCAGATCGACGACACCACCAGCGATTACGATCGCGAGAAGCTCCAAGAGCGCCTTGCCAAGCTGGCCGGTGGTGTGGCCGTCATCAACGTCGGTGCTGCAACCGAAACCGAGATGAAGGAAAAGAAAGCCCGCGTCGAAGACGCCCTCCACGCGACCCGTGCGGCCGTTGAAGAAGGCATCGTCGCTGGCGGTGGCACCGCCCTCATCCGCGCCCTCAAGGCTGCATGTGATGCGAAGTGCTGCGAAGCCGCGTCTAACGAAGATGAGCGCACCGGCATGGGCATCGTTGCCCGCGCCGTGGAAGCTCCGCTGCGCCAACTCGTTGCCAATGCCGGCCGCGAAGCCGCCCTCATCGTGGAGAACGTCAAGAACCACAAGGATGGCTACGGCTACAATGTGGCCACTGACACCTACGAAGACCTCATCGCCTCCGGCGTGGTCGATCCCACCAAGGTGACCCGCACCGCGTTGCAAAACGCAGCGTCCATCTCGGGCCTGTTGCTCACCACCGAGGCTCTCATCACCGACCTGCCCTCCAAGGAAGCCCCGCCTGCTGGCGGCGGTGGTCACGACCACGGCGGCATGGGCGGCATGATGTAATTGGCGGGCGGCGGCGGCGGTTTTTCCATTCGCCGCGCCTGACAAATCCCCTCATACCCACTGTATTATCAGAAAGCCGGACGGGCAACCGTCCGGCTTTTTCGTGTGGGCGAGCCTCAGCAAGAAGCCGTGATAGGTGGTGGTGGGCCCAGAACTCAGGGTTCGACCTCAAAAGCGCCGCGAGGTCGAACACTTCGTTCTGAGTTCAGGCGAGGCCGGCGCGGATGAGGAGCGGATCGAGTTGAGGATCGCGGCCCATGAAGCGTCGGTAGAGTTCCTCGGGGGGGGTAGAGTTTCCTTGGCTGAGGATATGCTGGCGGAAGGCGCGGCCCGTGTTGGCATTGAGAATTCCTTCGCTTTGGAAGCGGGTGAAGGCGTCGGCATCCAATACTTCGGCCCATTTGTATGAGTAATAGCCGGCCGCATAGCCTGTGGGATCGCTGAATAGATGGTTGAAGCGCCGGGCCATAGACGGAGTTTCGGTGTTGAGGGGTGCCCGATATTCAGTGAGGATCTCACGGTCCACGACGTCGAGGTCATTGCCGAGGTAGGCGTCGAGGTGGCTGTGGAGTTCGAGGTCAAGCTTGGCGTGGGCGAGTTGGCGCATGAATACCGAGGCACTCAGGTAATTGCGGGCAGCCATCATTTTGGCGAATAGTGAGTTCGGGATGGGCGCGTCGGTTTCATGGTGGCGGGCGAAGAGATCCAGCGACTGACGGTCCCAACAGAAGTTTTCCATGATCTGTGAGGGCAATTCGACAAAGTCCCACGGGACGTTGGTGCCTGACAGGGATTTGACGGGTACCTCACTGAGCATGCCATGCAACAGATGGCCAAATTCATGAAAAATGGTTTCCACCTCGCCATGGGTGAGTAGCGCCGGTTTGCCATCCACTGGCGGAGTCAGGTTCCCGATGATGAGCCCGAGGTGCGGTTCGCCGAGCGCTCCGGTGTGCAGGCCGTTCATCCAGGCTCCGCCGCGCTTGCTTTCGCGCGGGTGCCAATCGGCATAGAACGAACCAAGATGGGCACCGCTGGCGGTGTCATGGATTTCATAAAACGCGCACTCGGGGTGCCAGACTTCTACGGTTCCGGGTGTTTCGTCAGCGTGGGATTTGCCGCCGGGTTGGAGATAGACGGTGTCAGACTTGCGGATCGCGATGCCGAAGAGCCGCGAGGCAATCTCAAACATGCCGGCCATCACGCCATCGACTGGAAAATACGGCCTGAGCGCCTCTTCGTCGAAGTCATAGTCGTCTTGGCGTTGGCGCTCGGCCCAATAGCCAACTTGCCATGGCTCCAGCAGGGTCTCGGGTTGGCGGGTCTTGGCGGCCTTATAGTGGGCAAGTTGGCGGTACTCAGCGAGAAACGTCCGGTGAATGCGAGCGTGCAGGTCCTCAATGAAGCTGAGGGCCGTGCGGCCATTCTTGGCCATCCGCCGTTGCAGCGTCAGATCGGCGAAGTGGCTGTGGCCGAGGATGGCGGCCTTCTCTTGGCGGAGTTGCAGGATTTGCCAAACCAGCGGCGAGTTGTCATACTCGCCATAAGCACCGACCTTGGTGGAAGCCTCCCACATCTGGCGGCGGATGGAATTGTCGTGCAGGTGTTGCATCACCGGTACCATCGACGGCGCATGCAGCGTAAAGCGCCACGTCGGGCTCTGTGGCGGCGGTCTGTTGTCGTCGCCAGTCGTCGTATGAGTTGCCGCCTCTGTGGTCACAGCCTTGGCACGGGCATTGGCAGCGGCAGCGGCCTTGGTGGAGTCCGGCAGTCCGGCGAGTTTCGCCTCGTCGTCAATGATGAGTTCCCATGCATTGGTCGAGTCCAGCACGTGTTCGGCGTAGGCCTGGGTGAGTTTGGATAACTCAGCGTCGATCGCAGCGATGCGCAATTTTTGCGTAGCTGCCAGGTCCGCCCCGGCTTGCCTAAAATCGGCGAGAGTTTCTGCGACAAAACGTTGCTGAACGGGCGTCAGCAAGGCGATGGCTGGACTGGCTGCTACGGTTTTGACCGCGTGCCAAAGCCGTGCGTTAAGCGGAATGGACGAATAAAAGTCGGATACCTCCGGCAGCATCTTGTTGAGACCCTCGCGTTGGGCTGGGTTGTCATTGACGGAATCGAGGTGTTGCAGCCGGCCCCAGCCGCGGCCGAGCACTTCTGTGGCCTGCTCAAGGGCGACAAAAGTGCTGTGGTAAGTTGCTGTCGTTAGATCTTGCGAGCCGATCGCCTCGATGTTCTTTTTTGATAGATCCAGCGCGTGGCGGATATCCGGCTCGATGTGTTCGGGAGTGAGGGTGGACCAGCGGATGTGAAAATCGGGTGCGAGGAACGGGTACATGGGGGATGGGGAGTTATAGGCGATTGGGGAAGAGACGCAAGCCCCGAACCCGGGGGCGAGTCTGGAGTGGCAGCAACTTGAAATTTAGCGAGGTGGAGGCTCAAACCAGGCGAGAGATGAAGAGGACTGCGGCGAGAGCTCAGTCGAACGATGGATGATTGCCGATTGATGAACGTTGATTTCTGATGTGAGCTTGGACACGAGATTCAGCACGAACCAAGCTTGAGCAAGGGGCGGACGAGATTGGCGGGAAGAGGGAAGACGCGCTCGAAAATGCCGGGGGCGATTTCGTGGGCTTGGGCATAGGCGTCGCGGAGCATTTCGAGTTTGGCGTCGAGGTTATCAAGGTGATGGAGGGCGAAGGCCTCCGGGGTGCGCGGCAGGGTGGGGGAGCCAAACTCGAATTGGCCGTGGTGGCTGGCGATGAGGTGGAGCAAGTGAAGGCGGGTGTCCTCGGCGGAGGGCTTGAGGTCAAGCCAGGCGGCGGCTTGAGATGAATCGAGCAATTCTCGCCAGAGCTTATTGACCAGTTCGATGCCGAGCGGGATATGGCCAAGCATTTCGCCGTGAAGACTCTGGATCTGGCCGAAGCCATCCTCCGGGTAGGCGTTTTCCCAGAGTTTGCCACAATCATGGAATAACACCCCGGCGAGCAGCAGGTCGCGGTTGAGGTCCGGATAGACCGGGCACAATGCAGCGGCACTGCGCAGCATCTGGGCGACGTGCTCGACCAGCCCACCACGCCGAGCGTGGTGGTTGCGTTTGGCGGCTGCAGTGCGCCGGAAGCGGTCGCCCATTTGCGTTAGGAACCGTTGGCACAGCGCGTGGAGCCGTGGTTCGTCGATGGAGTCGCAAAGGGCAAGGATGTCGGCAAAGTCGCGCTGTTGTTTGTCGCGGGTGGCTGGGTCGCCGGCCAGAAAGGCGGCGATGGCCGCCCCATCCAAGAAAAACCATTTGAGGTTGTTGGGATTGATGCCGTAGGGGTTTTGTGTCCAGTCGGCCTCGAGGCGCAGGATCGAGCCGTCGATGAGCGTGGAGCCGGGCTCATAGTTGGGCGAGTCAGACCAGATTTTGAGGGCGAAATTGCCGGTGGCATCGGCAAACACGAGTTCCAGATAGGGTTTGCCGGCCTTGGTGTTGCGGGTTGAGCGGGACTGGAGTTGGGCGGCGACGGCTGCGGCGATAGGGGTATCGCTGGCCTGCTCTTTGAGGGCGGCGATGGTGATGGGGCTCATGGGTGCGAACATGGCAGGGCCGTCGCACCGGGGCAAGCGAAGAGTGCGGGCGGAGAATTTCGATTTGTGTCGGCACTCCCTGCCGCCGGTAGGATATGCCGCGTGGCGGAACTGTGCAAAAAAAAATCCGCCGTGTTTGGCGGTGGCTCAAGCGTCTGCGCCGCCCTCGTCTTGTTTGCGCATTTCCTCGAGCACGCCGGACATGTCCTCGAGCGAGTCCCAGAGCGTGCGGACGACGTAGAGCGGAGCACCACAGCGCACGGCTAGGGCGATGCAATCCGAGGGCCGGGCGTCCAATTCGACAATTTTGCGCTCCATGATTTCGTTTTGGGCCTCGAGGATGAGGCGGGCGTAGTAGATTTCATTTTCGACGCGCAGGATCACGGCCCGTGAGACGGTGGCACCGAACGCTTGCAAGGTGAGCAGGAACAGATCGTGGGTGAGCGGCCGGGGCACCGACTGCCCGCTGAGGACGGTGTTGATGGAAGCGCCGATTGCGGGGTCGATGTAAAACACAATGGCCTTGCTGCCATCGCCCAAGAACACAGCGCAGCCGGCTTGGGTGGGAAGCAATGCGATGGGCTCGACGCGCACGAGATGGGGCATGGGATGATGGGAGGTGACTTGTTATGAGTTCTCGGGATGAGACGGGGGATATGCTGGCTGGAACTGGCGGAGCAATTTGGGGCTAACGGGCAAGGTAGCGGCGGGAGCCGCCGACGTATTTGATCGCCCAGTTCTTGATGTTCGCCTGTTCGTCGAGTGGCAGAGCACGCACGACCTTGGCGGGTGAGCCGAGGACCAGCGAACCAGGCGGAATGACCGTGCCGCCGGTGACCAGCGCACCAGCTCCAATGATCGAACGTTCGCCAATGACCGCGCCGTCGAGGATGATCGCGCCCATGCCGACGAGCACCTCGTCCTTGACGGTGCAGGCATGGAGGATGGCGGAGTGGCCGACGGTGACCAGTTCACCCACGTAGCAGCCGAAGTTGTCGGCGAGGTGGATGACGGCGTTGTCCTGGATATTGGAGCGCGGGCCGACAACGATCTCATGGATGTCGCCCCGCAGGGTGACGTGATACCAGATGCTTACTTCTTCATGCAGGGTGACGCGCCCGATCACATCCGCGCTGGAGGCGATGAACACGCTTTCGTGAATGGATGGGGAAAATTCGAGGAAACTCTCAATGGCCATGCACAAGAATTAGATCAAAGGCACCCTAAATGCAAGCTTGCGTTGCCATCCCAAGGGCTTTTCAGGGAGCCTGCTCGTTCAGCCTGCGGCCGGTGTACCGCTGGCCCGTGCCGGAGCCGTTCTCAGCACCGCCCAGCTGAAGGAGGAAAATTTTCGAAACTTTGTAAATTACACTTGCATTTATATAAGCTAAGGCTTAAATAAAAATTCATGTCCGACCTGCCCGCAACACTGCGAGCAGGTTGTAGAGATCGGCTCTCGCCTGGCTGCAGAACAATGGGTGCCCCTGGAGCATGGGTAGTTGCATTGTAGTCGCTCAAAACAAGCGTGAAGGTTTTCCGGGCCGAGAGATTATACTCGTTGGCGATCTGGAAGCGTGCCAAGCCCAAGAATGAACCGCTGTCAAACTCGGAACGCAAGCAAATGCCGTTCTTCTTGATCCTGAAGCCCACCGGTGGATCCCAGATCTTCACCCGTACCCGGTTCAACGTCAGGGGTTCGTTGTACGAATGGCAGCGACGACGGCCTCGGGGAGTTCCTGTTTTAAAACATAGGCCCTTGCTCCGGCACGGAAGAACAGGTGGTCTTCCACGATGAGTATTTTTTTAGCAGGAATCGGCATGGCAGAAGCATGCCTACTAACGGAGCGAAGGCATACAACAGGCATGCGGCGTAGCAAAAATCACTACACACCGCGCTCGGTGACCCAGCGGGCGGCGTGCTGATAGAGGCTGGCGGCATTTTTGATTCCCAGCTTTTCCTTGATCCGTGCGCGGTAGCTGTCCACGGTGGTGGGAGCGAGGCGGAGACGGGCTGAGATCTCGGATGAGCTAAGGCCTTCCCCCATGAGTTGATAGACTTCGATTTCGCGGTCGGACAGCAATTCCACCCCGGTGGCGGCGACGGGTTTGCCGCTGCGGGTTTGGCGTTCTAAAATATGTTGGCTGATACGCTTGCTGACGTAGATTTCGCCATTGATGACGGCATGAATGGCAGCGATGACTTCCTCCGGGGCTTCCTCTTTGGATATAAACCCCTTGGCACCCGCATGCAAGACGCGCTCCGCGTAAAGGCTTTCCGAGTGCATCGAGAGGACGAGCACGGGAAGCTGGATGTTGCGGGCTTTGAGGTCCTTGATCAATTCCAGCCCGCTGTTACCAGCCAAAGTCAGATCCATGATCGCGGCATCCGGCGCCTGTTGCTCGATGATGGTCAGTGCATCGTTGATGTTGTTTGCCTCGCCGCAAACCGTCATGCCGAGTTGCTGGTTGATGAGTTGCACGAGCATGGCCCGAAAGAGTGGGTGATCCTCGACGATGAGAATCCGCTTTTTTTTGCGGCAGGATGGGTTCATGGCGCTGAAATTGCTGGCCGGGGTGGAGGGTTTTGGATTTTGCAGGACACGAGTGTGCCGTGGTCGGGTGTCGAGCGAAGGGTGAGCACGCCCCCGATGGCGCGGGCCCGGTATTTCATCGAAGACAGGCCCATGCTGGCGGTGTTGCTGGCTGCCGCAGCCATGCCGTTGCCGTCATCGGTCACGACCAAGAGCAGTGAGTCAGCACTCTGATTGAGTGCAAGCGTGATCTTGCGGGCACCGCTGTGCTTCAGAGCGTTGGCTAACGCCTCCTGGGCAATCCGGTAAAGGTGCATGCCCATCTCCGGATCCTTCACCTTTGAGGTTCCTGTTTCGCTATAGGCGACGTCCGCAGTTGTCAAACCGTCGGCATTGCGGGCGAGTTCCTCCAAGGCGATTGCAAGACCGTTGCCTTCGATTTTCACCGGATAGATTCCTCGGGCCAGATCCCGAGTGAGGGAAATTGCGTGGCTGATCATTTCGCGAATTCGATCGGCCTTGACGGCCTCTGTCGGGTGTTTCGGCCGCAAGTCATTGGCAAGAAAGGCAGCGGCATAGCCGACTGCGGCGAGATGAGCCCCGAGGCCGTCGTGGAGGTCTCGTCCGACGCGTTGTTGCTCCCGCTCGCTGGCCACGAGGATAAGCCGTTCGAGTTCCTGTTCGCGTTCAAGCGAGATGATGCGCGTCCGGGCAAGCCTCTGTTGCTCCTTCACGGCGGCCGCCGCGATGGCAAGCACCGCGAAGTAAAATAAGCGGCTGACCATGGCCACCGCAAATCCGGCGCTGGTTTGGTAGGGATTGCCGCCTACGTCAGCTGCCCACCAGGCAGCGGTGCATATCATGGCAAACGCGATGCCGGTTCGCTTGCCAGTCCTCCACACAGCAAGGACAATGGGCAACGCATAACACAAAGAGAAATTCCATTCCCAGCCGGTCACTCGATCGATCCAGCCGATCACTCCGACCATTGTGAGGGCGACAAGCAAGGTGATCCATGGCGGCTGCCTCCGTAGCGCCACCAGCGAGGGTTTCACGATCCGCTTAACCAGACCGGTGAAATGAGTTTGAGCGATCGTCCTGTCTGCGGTCATAGCAGCCCATTTTGTTAGTTATGTGATGGGCGGCTCGGAGGATTGCCTGCATTCACCAAGTTTGAGTAGCCGTCTCGATTGAAACGGCCATGGTGGCTCGGAGCCAGGCGAACTTTTCTTTCATGAAATCAAAATCAGGGCCGGATGTCACAAACTGCGCGGTTCCTTTGATCAGGAAGCCGGCTCCCAATCCATGCAGTCCCTCTACCTTGCTGCTGCCCAAGGTAATCAAAACACTCGGGTTGTTCATAATGTTAGCCTCCGTCTTGTGCATATAACCAGCGGGGATAAACAGCCGTCCGTCTTGTGAGATTTTCAGATAGCTATTCCAAGTGTTCACCATGTGTGGTCCATCAGTTCCCAAGGTGGCGATAGCGACCACGCCGTCCTTTTTCATGATTTCTTGCAGCTTTTCCGGGATCATTGTGTATTTCTTTTTTGGGTTGTTCGTGTAAAATTGGCCTGATGGATTTATAGGGCGCCGGATGTGTTTTTGCCCCCCGGGGGCCGCTCGGCAAGGCGATTAAACCGGCATTGGAGGCCGAGCCAAGATAAAAGTGACGGGAAGTAGCAAGACGGATCGGAATTCCAACAATCATCAATCGGCAATCAGTCTGTCATGTCTCCCGTTCAGGAACTTGACACATTCACCACAGATTGTGCTTTTCAAGGACTCCAGAGGCACAGCGCATGCCTGCCAGGGCTGCGAATCGGGGCTTGCGTGACATCGTCGATGGAATTATGGCTGCTTCCACGTATTGTGCCGCCACCGCACGCCATGCATTGCTCCCCACCTGCCCCCAAATTAACTGGCACCGCACAGCCGTCCCGGACGGCAGGTGCGCGCAGGTTGGCGTTTTGCCTCGCAGTGATCGCGCTGGGGACTGGATGCGGAAGAAAACACCGGCCACCTGAGCCGCGGGCAGGCGTGGTGGCGGAGAGTTCGGCGGCGCAATCCCCGGCCTGGCCGATGACCCGCGGCGGCAAACAACTGCAAGGCCGCGTGCTCGGGCCGGTTCCGCGCCAGCCGGTGGTCGATTGGACGTTCCGGGTGAAAGGTGCGGTGAGCTCGGAAGCGGCGGTGGCCAACGGGCTGCTGGTATTCGGCAGCGACGAGGGCAACGTGGTGGCCGTGGATTGGCAAACGCACCAGCAACGATGGTGCGTCGAAACCAAAGATGCGGTTGAGGCCTGCCCGGCAATTGCCGCAGACCGGGTGCTGGTCGGCTCCAACGACGGCCTGTTCCGCGCCCTCGACCTCGCCACCGGCAAGGAACTATGGAGCCTAAAAGGCGGGGAAAAATTTCCCACAGGCGCGATATGGGTTAGCAGCCCGGATGCTAACGAGCCGTGGGTTCTGGTCAATGGTTACGATGGGGTGACTCATTGTTTGCGCGTCAAGGACGGCTCGGAGGTGTGGCACCATGCAGCGGAAAATTATATCAATGGCTCGCCCGCCATCCTGGACTCCGGCTTGGTGGCCTTCGGCGGCTGCGATTCGGCCATCCATCTCATCCAACTCAAGGACGGCAGCGCCCTGAGTCAGTTGGCCACTGACGCCCAGATCATCCGCTCTCTAGCGTGCTGGGGCGACTCGCTTTACGGCGTCAATTACGCTAACCAATTGCTGGCTGCCGTGGTCCGCGCCGACAAACCGGCTTGGGTGTATGAAAATGATGATGGCCAGTTTCTAACTAGTCCTGGGGTGGATGAGACCCACGTCTATGTGGGAAGCCGCGACAAGCATTTGCATGCGGTGGATCGACTGACCGGTAAACTTGCGTGGAAATTCAAGACCGGCGGGCGGGTGGAAAGCTCGCCGCTGGTATTTGATGACGCGGTGGTGTTTGGTTCTAACGACGGCCGCCTGTATGCCCTCAATACGCTGGATGGCAGCGAAATCTGGAGGCTCGACCTCGGCGAGAACCTCGCCGTGGCTCCGGCTTTTGCCGCCGGGCGCATCGTCATCGGCGGTGCCAGTGGCAACCTGTTTGTGATCAAGCGAGGTGACGCACCATGAACCGGCCGCTGAAATTCGCCTTCCTAACGCCTGGTACCGGTGGCTGGTACTGCGGGGCATGCATGCGGGACAACGCTCTGGCCAAGGGGTTGCTCGGGGCCGGGCACGAGGTGTCGCTGTTGCCGATGTATCTGCCCTTGCAGCTGGACGAAGATGTGTTAGCCAGCACGCGGACCACGCCGGTGTTTTTTGGTGGCATCAATGTTTTTTTGCAGCAAAAGTTTCCGTGGTTCAGGCGCAGTCCGGGTTGGTTTGATCGCTGGCTCAACGCGCCGCGACTGCTGCGCCGGGTGGCCCGCCACAGCCACATGACCTCGGCCAGCGACCAAGGTGAGCTGACGTTGGCAATGCTGCGGCTGGAGGATGATCGCTTCGCCAAGGAGTTGGATAAACTCTGCAGCTGGCTGCAACTCGATCCGCCCGATATCCTCTGCCTCTCCACCGTCCTCCAGGCCGGCCTGATCCGTGAACTCAAGCGGTGCCTCGGAGACGTCAAGGTCATCTGCTGCTTTCAGGGCGAAGATTCGTTTCTCGACGGCTTGCCCGAACCCTACCGCGACGCCTGTTGGCGCGAGCTGGCACTGCGGGTCCGCGAAGCCGATGCTCTTATCTCACCAAGCGCGTTCTATGCCGATTTGATGCAACAACGGCTAGGGCCACATGATCTAACGATTCACGTTATACCTAACGGGATTGACCTCACCGGATATGTCCCGCAGGCCTCCAAGACTGGGCCGCCGGTCATTGGTTATTTGGCGCGCATGTGCCGTGAAAAGGGCTTGGAGGTGATGGTTGATGCCTTTATTTACCTGCGTGGTGTGCTGGGACATCCCGATGCGCGGCTGCATCTGGCCGGTGCCGCCACCGCCGGCAACCACGTGCTTATCGCGGAGTTGCAGCAACGTCTGGCGGCGGCCGGGCTAACAGACCAAGCGTGCTGGCAAACCAATATCTCGCGGGCGGACAAGGCTGAGATGCTCGCCGGGTTGAGTGTGTTTTCGGTGCCAGCGCTCTATCCGGAGGCATTCGGCTTGTATGTGATCGAAGCGATGGCCTGCGGGGTGCCGGTGGTGCTACCAGCCAGTGCCTCGTTTCCCGAGATCATCGCCCGCGCCGGGGTCGGCGTATTGGTGCCTTCAAGGAGCTCAGGCGGCCCCTGTAATTCCGTTAGACCTTCACATCCAGTGCGGAAAACAGGCATCTTGCCTGTGAGGGAAGACAGTGCTTCCAGCCTGTCTGCGCATGAACCGACAGGCTGGAAGCCCGTCGGCCAAGACAGGCAGGATGCCAGTCATCCCGCAAGTCTGGACGCCATTGCCTTGGCTCACGCCTGGCAGGACCTTCTCAGCCAACCCGGGAAACTCGACGCGATGGCTGCCGCAAGTCGCCGTTCGGCCGAGCAATTCTATGACGTCAGCGTCATGCGGGATGGTTTCCTGGCGCTGGCTCGGCAGGTTCTAACATCTGGCTCGGGCCTGTTGCCCGCCGCCCCACTTTCCGGGCAGGATAGCCCAAGTCCTTCTGCGTAGTCCGTGCAATTTGAGGTAAGAATCGCCACGTTCCCTATAGCCATCACATTTATCCAATTCAACCATGCCATATCTAACTATTGACGATCAGCGCATTGAAGCCAAGCCGGGAGAGACGATCCTTCAGGCAGCGCGTGCGGCGGGCATTGAAATTCCGACATTGTGTTATCTCGAGGGCTTTGAGGCGGGTGCCTCGTGCATGGTTTGCGCCGTCAAGCTCAAGCACAACGGTCAATTCATCCCGGCCTGCGGCTCACGGGTGGTGGATGGCATGGAAGTGGAGCACGACACGCCGGAAGTGCGCGATACCCGCCGGATGGCCCTTGAGTTGTTATTCAGCGATCATCTCGGCGATTGCCTGTCGCCTTGCCAGCGGATTTGTCCGGCGCATCTTGGGATTCCGGCCATTCTCAAACACATGCGTGGCGGCGACCTCGGGATGGCGGCCGCAGTTGCCCGGCGCGATCTGGCGTTGGCGGGCATTCTGTGCCGGATTTGCCATCGCCCCTGCGAAAGCGGGTGCCGCCGCGGTGTGCACGATGAGTCGGTGGCCATTGCCGAATTGGTGGTGCACGCCATTGATACCGAGCTGGCGGCCGGCAACTCGCGGCCGCCGCTGCGCTCGGTCGATCGCTTGGGCCAGGTGGCCATCATCGGATCCGGCTTCACTGGCCTGAGTGCCGCGTGGTTTTTAGCCCAGCAAGGGTACGCAAGCACGGTCATCGACCAAAACCCAGAGCCGGCCGCCACCCTGCGTGCCGCCTATCCGGATCTGCCACCCGGCTTGTTAGCTGCTGAGTTGCGCCTCCTTGATCGCTCCGGCGTCACATTCCGCAACGCCACTCGCATCGCCGACGCCGCCGGGCTCGCCGAGCTGACAGGCACGTTCGGGGCGGTCCTGCTCGCCACCGGCCCCGGCTCCCACGCCCAGGCAGCGGCCCTCGGGCT
>CAIQXC010000777.1 GCA_903875675.1 Akkermansiaceae bacterium | reverse complement strand
CCCTTGGTGGTTGGTTACGTTGACGTGCATCATCCGGCGCAGCCCGGCAAGCCGTTTCGCAATGCGGCGGCATGGTTAGAGCGAGGGGGCGTCGTCCGGCGTATTTGGAAGACACTGCTGCCGACGTACGATGTGTTTGACGAGCGACGCTACTATGAGCCCGGGGAAAACACCGAGCCAGTGCTGTGGAACGGTTGGCGAATCGGCGTGACAATCTGTGAGGATATTTGGAACGACGAGTCACTCGAGCGACCGTTCTATGAGCGCGATCCGGTCGAGGAATTGACGGCCCAAGGCATCGATTTGTTGCTCAATCTGAGTGCGTCGCCCTATCACCTTGGCAAGCCGGCGCAGCGCCGGGAGTTGTTAAGCGGGGTGGCCCGCACGGCAAAAGTGCCAGTGATTTATTGCAACTCGGTGGGCGGCAATGACCAACTCGTGTTCGATGGACACTCGCTGGTGGCCGATGCCGCCGGTAACATCCGGGTGGAATTGCCAGGTTTTGTTGAGAGTTGCCGGGTGATTGATCCATTTACCGGCGGCCCTGCCATGGCCGGAATTGCGGTGGAAAATCCCCCGGCCCAGCTCTATCAAGCGCTGGTGCTCGGGCTGCGCGACTACGTCACCAAGTGCGGATTTTCCACGGTTTGTCTTGGTCTGAGCGGCGGGATTGATTCCGCGCTCACCGCTGCCATCGCGGCCGAGGCGCTTGGCCCGCAAGCCGTCCACGGGTTGACGATGCCCAGCGGGTATTCGTCGGCAGGAAGCGTGGATGACTCGTTGGCGTTGGCGTGCAACCTTGGCATTGGCTGCGATGTGGTGCCCATTGGCGAGGCCTTCGATGCGGTCAAGGCAGCGATGCGGGCGGTGTTTGCGGGCAAGCCCGAGGACGTCACCGAGGAAAACATGCAAGCCCGTATCCGCGGCTTGTTGCTGATGGCGCTATCCAACAAAGATGGCCGGCTGTTGCTAACCACAGGCAACAAGAGTGAATTGGCGGTGGGTTACTGCACGATTTACGGTGATATGTGCGGGGGCTTGGCGGTCATTTCGGATTTACCGAAAGTGAGGGTTTATGAAGTGGCGCGCTGGCTCAACCGTGAGCGAGAAATCATCCCCTGGAACACCATCGATAAAGCGCCAAGTGCCGAGCTGAGGCCCGACCAGAAGGACCAGGACACGCTGCCGCCTTATGAGGTGTTGGATGCCATCCTCGAGCTTTACGTCGAGCAACAACTCTCCACCGATGAGATCATCGGCCGCGGCTTTGAGGAAAATATCGTGCGTTGGATCCAGCGCCGCGTCGATCTCAACGAATGGAAACGCCACCAAGCCGCCCCCGGCCTGCGCGTCACCTCCAAGGCTTTTGGGATAGGCCGCCGCATGCCCATCGTGCAGCGCTTCGTCGGGTGACATGGCATGCCTGGTTGGGTGATCTGGTTCTCTGAAAAAGGGTGGGGGAGAGATGCTCCATGGCCTTGCAACCCTTGCCATCGATCCGGAAACTGTTCTCATGTACATGCAAAATGTACAGTGATCGATTGAAAAGTTTGCATACGCAAGAATTTGTATTGCGTGCTGTGAAATTGCAGTTTATACTGATTTCCGCCTAACGGAATGTGACAGCTACTTCTCCACCCCCATGCCTCACCTCATGAATCACCCAACGCGCGACCAGGCAACGGCCAGTTGTGATGATGGCGGGTTGGTTCAGGCGCTGGTTGGCGGCGGCGAAGGGGAGGGGCAGCGGAGGGTTGGCGAGCGCTTGGCCATGGCGGCGAAGGCCGGAGGTGTAGGTATTTGGGACTATGACGTGGTCAACAACCGTTTGGAATGGGACGAGCAGATGTTTCGGCTCTACGGCATCACGCGGGACCAGTTTAGCGGGGCCTACGAGGCGTGGCAGGCCGGGCTGCATCCGGATGACCGGGCGCGCGGCGACGCCGAGATCAAACTCGCCTTGGAATCGACCAAGGAATTTGACATTGAATTCCGGGTGCTGTGGCCCGACGGCAGCATTCATCACATTCGCGGATTTGCCACGGTTGAGCGGGATGCCAGCGGGCGGGCTCTGAGGATGGTCGGCACCAACTGGGACATCACCCCTCAGAAGTGTGCCGAGGAGGCGCTGCGAGAAAGCGGGGCGAATTTCCGGGCGTTTTTCGAGACCATCACTGACATGGTCTTTGTGGGGACACCCGAGGGCCGGATCTTATTCGCCAACGCCGCCGTCACCCGCTTGCTCGGCTATCCGCCCGATGAGCTGCGAGGCATGCATATCCTTGATGTGCATCCGGCGGACAGGCGGCAGGAAGCCGAGGGGATTTTCGGCGAAATGTTCCGAGGCGAACGCGCCAGTTGCCCGCTGCCGCTGGCATGCAAGGATGGGGGCTTGGTGCCGGTGGATACCCGTGTGTGGTTCGGCAAGTGGGACGGGATGGACTGCATCTTCGGAGTCAGCAAAAACCTCGGCGAGGAGCAGGAAGCCAAGCAACGCTTCGAGCGCTTGTTCCGCTCCAACCCCGGCATGATCGCCGTGAGCTCTTTGCCCGAGCAGCGTTTTGTGGACGTCAATGACGCCTTTTTAGCGACCCTCGGTTATGCCCGCGAGGAGGTGATCGGCAAAATCAGTGCAGAACTCGACTTGTTCGTCGATCCGCAACGCCACGATCTCGGGGCCGAGGTGCTCAAGAACCACGGCCGCCTGGAGGATTACGAGATGCAGGTCCGCTGCAAGGATGGCCGGATTCTTGATGGAATTTTTTCAGGGGAAGTGATCCATAGCCAAGGACAGCAATATCTGCTGACCGTCATGGTCAATGTTTCGGAACGCAAGCGGGCCGAGGCCGAGTTGGCCCGGCTCTCGGTGATTCAGCGTGAGCTGATACGCTTGGCGACGGATTTCATCAACGTGCCCACGGTGCGGCAGGATGCGGCTATTGATGAGTCGTTGGCGACCATGGGGCAGCTGATTGCAGCGGATCGCGCCTACTTGTTTGCCTATGACCATGCAGCGGGAACCATGCACAACACCCACGAGTGGTGCGGCCCGGGCGTAGCGCCGGAGATCGCCAACCTGCAAGCCGTGCCCTGCGCGCTGTTGCCGGGCTGGGTGGAGGCGCATGGGCGAGGCGAGGCGCTGCATATTCCAAGCACGGCGTTGCTGCCGGCTGATGGGTTTTTGCGTCAGATGCTCGAGGCTCAGGGGATTCGTTCGCTCATCACTCTGCCATTGATGCAGGGCGACGCTTGCCTCGGGTTTGTGGGGTTTGACTCGGTGCGCCATGAGCGCGTCTGGCGCGACGAGGAAGTGGCCTTGCTGCGCGTGCTCGCCGGGCTCTACGCCAATTTTCAAGCGCGTCGTGACGCCGAGCGTCAAGCCGGGCAACTGCGGGAAAACTTGATTCATGCCCGTGATGCGGCGCAGGCCGGGGCGCAGTCCAAGAGTCTGTTCCTGGCCAACATGTCTCATGAGATCCGCACCCCTCTCAATGCCATTTTGGGCAACGCCCAGATCATGGAAAGCGAGTGCCGCCACTGCGCGACCGGTGCCCGCCTCAGCTCCATCACCCGCAGCGGCGATCACCTTCTGGAATTGCTCACCGACTTGCTCGAGTTGGTTCGCAACGATGCCGGCACGGTCACTCTCGCACCGGTGGACTTTGATTTTCATCAAATGATGGAGGACGTCAGCTCATGTTTGCGGGCCACCCGGATGCGGGCGGGCTGACCTTTGAGCCATCCATTGCCCCGGACGTGCCCCAGTTCCTCTACGCCGACAAGGGGAAGTTGCGGCAAATTTTGGTGAATCTCGTCGGCAACGCCGTCAAGTTCACCACTGGCGGCCAAGTGCGGATGGTGGCGCAGCTCTTGTCCAGTGACGGGCCGGATGGCATGATGGTGGCTGTGGGCGTCGAGGACACTGGCTGCGGGATTGCTGCGGCCGAGCTTGGGCGCATTTTTGACGTGTTTGAGCAGGTTCAGCAAGGCCGAAAACCCGGCAAAGGGGCTGGCTTGGGGCTGCCCCTGAGCCGCCGATATGCGCGGGCTTTGGGCGGGGACGTCACCGTATCCAGTCAGCCCGGGGAGGGCAGTTGCTTCCGGCTGACCTTCCATGCCGGGGTGGCCAGCGCGAATGCCGGCGAGCACTTGCGCCGCGGCAGCGTCCATCACTTGGCCCCCAATGAGCCGTCTTGCCGCCTGCTCGTCGTCGATGACGAGCCCGACAACCGCAGCATGCTCGTGGGTATGCTCAGCCCGGTTGGCTTCGAGGTCGAGGAGGCAGCCACTGCTGCGCTGGCCCTGCAGCGGCTCAGCCAAGCTCCGCAGATTCATTTGGTATTGATGGATAAACGGATGCCGGAAATGGACGGCTACGAGGCCATCGAGCACCTGCGGAAGTTGCCCGGCGGGCGCGACCTAGCGGTGCTGGTGGTCACCGCCTCGGGCTCGGCCAATGAGAAGCCATCGGCGCTGGCTGCCGGGGCTGACGGGTATGTGGCCAAGCCGCTGCGCCGCGAGCAACTCCTAGCCGAGATTGGCCGTGCCGCAGGCGTCAGGTACCTGTACGAAGCCCCCGTCGCCACCCAAGCACCTGCCCCGCTCGATGCCGCCGCCTTTACCTGCCTGGCCGCCGCCCAACGCCAAGCGCTCATCGATGCCCTGCGCCGCGGCGACATCCGCCAGCTGCGCCACCTCCTTGCCATCCTGGCCCCGGAGCACCCCGGGCTGGCGGCCCAGATGAGCGTGCTGGTCAATGCCTATGCCTATGACCGTCTCAGTAATCTGTTAGACCCAGTGAAGAAAATTGAAGATACCTTATGAAAATTGATTGTAGCGAGGCGACCATCATGATCGTCGATGATGAGCCGGAAAACCTGAATGTGTTAGAGTCCTTATTGACCTTGGTGGGCTATCGGGTGTCGGCGTTTCGGAGTGGCGAGATGGCGCTTGCAGCGGTGCGTTATGAGCTGCCTGATTTAATTTTGCTAGACATACGGATGCCAGGGATGGATGGGTACGAAGTATGTCGGCGATTCAAGGCGGATGAGCGGCTGCGTGAGATACCGGTTATTTTTCTGAGTGCGCAGTCCAGAATCACAGAGAAAGTAAAAGCCTTTGAGGTTGGTGGCGTGGATTATGTGCTCAAGCCCTTTGCTGAGGTCGAGGTGCTGGCCCGCGTCGGCACTCATCTAAGGTTGCGCCGCCATCAACTCCACCTCGAAGAACTCGTTGAGCGGCGTGTGCGTGAACTCGCCGAGGCGCATCGCCGCTTGCACATCTGGGACGACGCCAAGCGCCAGTGGCTCAGTGTGTTGTCCCATGAAATGCGCACTCCGCTC
Source organism: Akkermansiaceae bacterium (assembly GCA_903875675.1). GTDB lineage: Bacteria > Verrucomicrobiota > Verrucomicrobiia > Verrucomicrobiales > Akkermansiaceae > Luteolibacter. The sequence continues at coordinate 6,450 of CAIQXC010000777.1, read as the reverse complement.
AACGGTTTGATAGGAATTACCGAGCTTCTTTTCATGGATTTGCCGCCTGAGTCTGAGCAGCATGCCATGAGGGCTGAGTACGATGAATCTCTGCGGCGGATCGAAAAGCTCATGGACGATGCGTTGACGCTTGCGCGGATTGACGTGGAGGCGGCAGACTTTGCAGCGGGTTTGCTTCGACTGGCGCAGGTGCTGCGAATTGCCCTGGACATCAACGGTGGTTTGGTGGGCGGCAGCAAGGTGCAGGCGGTTCTGACGGCGGTGGAGAGCGTGACGGTGGTTGGGGATTTGGAGTTGCTCAACCGGGCTTTCACTGATTTGCTGCTCACCGCCTCGCAATGCGTGGAGACCGGGCAACTCATCACATTGGAAACTTGCGTGAGCGCTGGTCAGGCACACATTGCCATCATCACCCATGGCCAACCCTTGTCGGATGAGGCCATATCGACATTTTTCGAGGTTGGCGGTCAGCGGATGCTGTTGAAATGCGGCGGGGACTTTGGGTTGGGGGCGGCTTTGGCCAGCCGCATCATCCGGCTTTTCAAAGGACATGTCTCGGTTCGCAACGGTGCCGAGCGAGGTGTTGTCATCGAGATTTCTTTTCCCATCCACGGCGAGAAATCACCCGTCAGTACCTCTTCAGCTGAGATTGCTGGTTAGAATTTTGGCCCCTGAAGCCCTTGAACCCGCCACAGCGTCAAGTTGTCACTCGAATCCGCCGCCGCATGTTTCGGCGCGTCGGCTCATGGCAGGCATGGCTCTTGCTCGGGCTTGGCCTGGGCTTCACGGATTTGGCCTGCTATTTTGTGAGGACTGTGCTGGACCAAGAGGCGGAGCGGAATTTCAAGTTTGCTTGTGAGGCACTGCAAGCCAGGGTCGAAGAGCGCCTTCACGCCCACGAACAAATTTTGCGAAGCGGTGCGGGATTTTTTGCTGATACCGACGGGGTGGACCGCGGGGAATGGCATGAATTTGCCGAGCGTCAGAAAGTTGATCAGACATTGCCGGGCATCCAGGGGATCGGTTTTGCCAAGTTGGTGCCGAGCGAGCAACTAGCCGGGCACCTGTGGGGAATCCGAGACGAGGGGTTTCCTGAGTACCGGATCTGGCCAGAGGGCGAGCGCGATGTCTATTCGTCCATTGTTTTCCTCGAACCCTTCTCCGGACGCAACCTGCGTGCCTTCGGCTACGACATGCTCACAGAACCCGTCCGCCGCGCCGCCATGGAACAGGCCCGCGATGAGGACTCTACCGTCCTCTCTGGCAAAGTCATGCTGGTTCAAGAGGACGGCCAAGACGTGCAGACCGGCACCCTGATGTATGCCCCGGTCTATCGGATGGGTGAAGCCCGGTCCACGCTCACCGAACGCCGCGCCGCTATCATGGGCTGGGTTTACAGCCCGTACCGGATGAATGACCTGATGCTGGGGGTTTTGGGTCGCCGCGAATTGAAGGAGGCACGCCAAATCCATCTGCAAATCTTCGATGGCACCCGGGCCACTCCTGCCGCCTTGCTCTACGACAGCACGCCCGGCAATCGCAAACTGCCCGCTGCGGCCTCCCTCATGCACAGCCAGGTGCCGGTTAGGGCGGCCGGTCGCGACTGGCTGCTGAGCTTCGTGCGCTCCGCCGGGCCAGATGGCGGAACAGACTACAGCAAGGGGTGGCTGGTGGGCAGCGGAGGCGTGCTCAGTAGCTTGCTATTGGCGGGTCTGGTGCACTCGTTGTACAGCACCCGGGTTAAAGCCGAGGTTTTGGCCCGGCGACTGACCAAGGATTTGAGCCAGAGCGAGGAGCGCTGGAAATACGCCCTCGAAGGTGCCGGGGACGGCGTCTGGGATTGGAACGTGGGCGCTGGCACGGTGGTTTACACCCAGAGTTGGAAGCGGCTGCTCGGGTATGCCGAAAACGAGCTTGGCGAGGGGTTGGAGGAGTGGAACACGCGGGTGCATCCCGACGACAAGCCAGGGGTGTTGGAACTACTCAATGCACACCTTGCCGATCCGGGCGTCGCCTACGTCTGTGAGTACCGGATCAGGTGCAAGGATGGCTCATGGAAATGGGTGCTGGATCGAGGCCGTGTGGTGACTCGTGACGGGGTCCACCAAGCGACGCGCGTCATTGGCTCGCTCAAGGACATTTCGGCACGCAGGCAGGTGGAGATCGAGTTTGCCAGGCTTTCGATCATCCAACGTGAATTGCTCCTTCTCGCCACCAAGTTTGTCAACGCGCCACTCGAGGCCCAGGATGCCGCCATCAACGAGTCGCTGGCATTGATGGGCCGGCTCATCGGCGTGGATCGCGCCAAATTGTTCTCCTACGATTTTGAGGCCGGGACGTTTTCCAACACCCATGAGTGGTGTGCTCCAGGTGTGGCATCGACCATTGGTGATTTGCAGGCGGTGGCCATCGACCAAATCTCCGACGCGACTGAGGGACACCGGCGTGGCGAGTTGTTGAGCACTGGCAATGTGGAAGGCTTGCCGGCTGCCAGCCTGCTTCGCCAGCGACTCAAAGCGCGGGGGATTTGCTCGCTGGTGAGCCAGCCGCTGATGCATGACCGTGATTGTTGGGGGTTCATGAGTTTTGAAAATCTGGAGAGCGAGCGGAAGTGGAGGCCGGAGGAAGAAGCGTTGTTAGGTGTGTTGGCGCAACTCTATGCCAACTTTGAAGCCCGCCGCCGGATGGAAAGTGAAGCCCGCGAACTGCAGCTGCGCCTCACCGAGGCCAGTACCGAAGCACAGGCGGCGGTGGTCGCCAAGAGCCTGTTCCTGGCCAACATGTCGCATGAAATCCGCACCCCTCTCAACGCCATCCTCGGTTATTCCCAGATCATGGAACTGGATTGTCAGAGTTGTCCGAAAGGCGGACGCCTCAGCGCCATCAACCGCAGCGGCGAACACCTGCTTACCTTGATCACTGATTTGCTCGAATTGGTCCGCAGTGATTCCCAGCCGCTGACGCTCAAGCCCGAGGATTTTGATTTCTATCGGGTCCTGGAGGACGTGCGCTTGATGTTTGCCAGCCAAGTCGGAACACCGGGCCTGGAACTGGAAATCAGCCACAACGTCCCTCAATTCATCCATAGCGACCAAGGCAAAGTCCGCCAGATTCTCGTGAATCTCGTGGGCAACGCATTCAAATTCACCCCTAAAGGCAGCGTGCGGATGGTGGCGTCTGTGGTGGCCGATGCCGTGTTCGCTGAACCGCTCATCGCCGTGGACGTCGAGGACAGCGGTTGTGGGATCGAGGAAGCCGACTTGGAACGCATCTTCGAGGTCTTCGAGCAGGCGGAAGACGGCCGCCGCAGCGGTAAAGGCACCGGCCTGGGCCTGCCCTTGAGCCGCCGCTATGCACGGGCGCTCGGCGGTGACGTCACCGTGACCAGCCGGCTTGGCGGGGGGAGCCGTTTCCGGGTCACCCTTGGCTTGCGGGATGCCAGCCACGATAGCGAATCCCACCATCGGTCCAAGGTGCTGAGCCTCGCCCCGCAACAGCCCGAGTGCCGCATCCTGGTGGTGGACGACGATCCTGAAAACCGCGCCATGCTCGCTGAAATGCTCACTGCAGTCGGGTTTGCCGTGGAGGTGGTGGCGAGCGGCGCACACGCCCTGCAGCGGTTGGAGGAGGGTCGTGGCACGGATTTGGTGTTGCTGGACCGGCAGATGCCTGAGATGGACGGGTATGAGACGCTTCGCCAGTTGCGTGAGTTGCCCCGAGGTGGCTCGCTGCGGGTGCTGATGGTAACGGCCGCCGGAGGGGCCGAGGAGCAGGCGCGGGCACTTGCCGCCGGGGTGGACGGCTTCATCTCCAAGCCCGTATGGCGCGAAGAGCTGCTGGTGGAAATCGGCCGCCTCACCAGCGTGCGCTACGTCTATCAAAAGGTGGCCACTGCCACCGCTCCCACCGAAGGCATCTCGCTGGCTTCTTTGCCTGCGGAGCTGCTCCACTCGCTCGGAGAGGCGCTGCGCCGCGGTGATATCCGGCGTTTGCGCGAGTGGCTCGCAGAGCTGGCCGGTACCCAACCGGAGCTTGCGGCTCAACTCAGTGGACTGGTCAATACCTACGCCTATGAGCGCTTGGGGGCCCTGCTTGACGGTGTGAAAGGAGACGACCTATGAATGAAAATGCCCCAGCGGCGAGCATCATGATTGTGGATGACGAGCCGGAGAACTTGAATGTTCTCGAGGCGTTGCTAACCCAAGCGGGCTATCTGGTGTCGGCCTTTCCGCGCGGCGAACTCGCGCTGGCAGCCGCCCGCCAACAAGCGCCGGATCTCGTATTGCTAGACGTGCGCATGCCGGGGTTGGACGGCCATGAGGTATGCCGCCGCTTCAAGGCAGACGATGGCTTGCGGGATATCCCGATTCTTTTCATCAGCGCGCTTTCGGCCGCAGAGGATATCGCAGCAGGCTTGGAATGTGGCGGCGTCGATTACATTGCCAAGCCGTTCCGCAAACCCGAGGTGCTGGCCCGGGTGCGCACCCACGTCGCCCTGCGCGGCGCTTACCTCCAACTTGCTGCCGAGCATGCCCGGCTCCTCCAGTTGGAGCGCCACCGCGACCTGCTCACCCACATGCTGGTGCATGACATGCGCAGCCCCTTGCAGGTGATCGGCGGCCATTTGCAAATCCTCAGTGGCATTCGTCCTGACCAAGCCATGGGCGGGGCAAGCGAAAGCCTGCAAGCCGCCAGTCGCGGGGTGCGTGTGCTCAGCCAAATGGTCTCTGCCGTGGTGGATTTGAGCCGCATCGAGAACACCCGCATTCCGCTGCGTCTGGGGGCGGTTTCGGTCCAAGAGATTTTCCGCGGTGCGCATTCGCAGGCGCTCGATCCTGCCAGCTCGCAGTGCATCTGTGAAAACATCAACGAGGCTTGCCCGCCCCTTTTCTGCGATGCGGATCTAACCGAGCGAATCATCGCCAATCTGCTCGCCAATGCCATCAAGTACGCCCCAAACAGCGGCCCAATCGAACTCGGCGCCGCCCCCGTCCCTGGTGGCGTTCGCCTCTGGGTGCGTGACCACGGACCGGGCATCGCCGCAGAGGATCAGTCGCTCATATTCGAAAAATTTGCAGTCCTGCACCAGCCATACGGCAAAACCTGTGCTTCCACCGGGTTGGGCCTGGCGTTTTGCAAATTGGCTGCTGAAGCCCAAAACGGCAGCATCGGGGTGGCCAGCGAACCGGGCTCGGGAAGCACATTCTGGTGCCAACTGCCGAGCACCGCTCGATAAGCCCCGGCACCCGCCTCAGAACCAAACCCTGCAAAGCTAGCGGGACCGTGCACGGATTGCTGGTATAACGGCGCGCTCTGGACCGGAGCTAATCGGCTGAATCCCTTTGATATCAAGGGGTTTTGCGAATTGTAGAAATTTGGCACGGATTCTGCCATTCTATTAACAAAACCAATGTTTTTACTATGAGTTTCCACGAAAAAAATGAGCGGCGTATCCGGCAAAAAGTCAAATTAGTTGAATTCTGGGCCATTTTCATGGGGTTGGTGAACGCGCTGTTATGCGTGTTGCTAGTGGTGTTTCCAGAGTTTCTCGTGAAAATATTGTTGCTGATGCCGTCTTCCGACCAAGAGTTGCTGTGGTTGCGCGGGATCGGTGTACTGCTCGGCGCAATGAGCTTGGCTTACTTCCGTAGCCTGCACTGTCACAAGGGCGGCAAATCCGCGTGGTTTGTCACCGCCGTCTTGCAGGGACTGGTGTCCTTGGCGGTCATTTGGCTGTTTGAAATGGATTACTTGCCCGGGAATTGGCTGTGGATCTCCCTGCCGGGCCTGCCGGTGGCGGTTCTGCAAATCTGGGCAATCCATGCCGGATGGCTCGCCAGCGTAAGCAAGTGGCGCAAGTATCGTCATATCGGGCAGCGCCAGAATTTTGGCATGACCCTGCAATTTTGAAAATTGCAGTATTTTCACTTATGTAAAATTTGCAATATGGCTTGCCAGTGTTGCTGCTGAGGCCTAGTTTTCGGCCGACCGTCAACCTGCGGTTCCGCCAGCATGTCCGCATCAGAAAATCAGCCTAACATCTTGCTTGTCGATGACGACGAAGCCGTGCGAAACCTGCTAGTGACGGCAGCAAAAAGCCGCGGTTGGCAACCGGTGGCGGCCGATACTGGAGCCGATGGCTGCCTGTTGCTCACATCTCAGATCAAGGCGGTGGTGCTTGATCACGGGCTGCCGGATGGCGACGGTGTTCAAATGTTAGGTCGGCTGCGCAAGATCCGCCCGGATGTGCCGGTGATCATGCTGACCGGCCTCAATGATGCGGAGACTGCGGTGCGGGCGCTGCGGGCGGGAGCTGATGACTACCTGACCAAGCCTTTTGAATTGGAGCGCCTCTTCAGTGTGATTCAGGAGGCATGCCGCTTGCGGCAGCAGGCATCAAGCGCTGAAGCGCTCGGTGGCAGCGGCGAGCCGCTGTGTGGAGTGGAGGTG
>CAIQXC010000776.1 GCA_903875675.1 Akkermansiaceae bacterium | reverse complement strand
TGGCTTCACTCTGACCGACAATACCGCCGAACACACAGCCCATATCCAATCTCAGCAACGGTAGCCCCGGCATGTGGAATCCGGGACGAGCTTGATGCCGAGTTCGACGCAGGCGCAGACAAGGGCGTCGAGGTCTTTGATCTGAGTCTGGATGGTGGTGAAGTGAGACATGGGTGATTTTGAATGTTGGATGTCGGATGGTGGATGGTGGATGGTGGTTTGAAGAGAGATGTCGAATGTCTGAAGGTCGAAGGTCTTAAAGTCCTGGAAGCCAGAGGCAGGCGGTTAGGCGCAATCCTCTGGCTTGTTCATATTTCAGCTTTCAACTTTCCGCTTTTGATTGGGAGTGGTGGAATCTGGTGATGGGAGAGTTAAAGTTGGTGGTAGTTTGAAAAATCAGTCTAAAGGGAAGAGATATACGTTTGGGGTGATTATTGAATAGCTTGGTTGGGAAAGGGAATGGCCATGAAAATGGGCATGCAAAAGCCCGCTGGGCAGGTGGCCGAGCGGACTGAGGGGAAAGGGAGGGGGGTAAAGAGATCGACGCAATAGCTAACGAGCGCGATCTACAGCTGGAGATGCATCGCTGCACTGCCTGAAACTCAAGCGGCAACTCCGCTTAATGCTATTTCCTGTACGCTTTCAGAATTTTGATAGACGGCTCAAGGGTTTCTGTTTTGTAAGCGCCATCTGCTCCGGTGTGTGACCGGTGGATCTTCTTCACCACATCCATACCGGCCACCACACGACCAAACACCGCAAACCCCTGGCCGTCCGGGTTTCGCTTGCCGCCGAAATCCATTTCCGGTTGGTCTCCGATGACGATCGAGAACGATGCCTGCGCGGTATCCGGTCCCATCCGCGCCATAGAGAGTACGCCATTCAAATGCTTCAACCCGGTGACGCTCGTTCGCTCCATCGGTATCGGAGGGAGCAATTCATTCTCACGTGACGGGTTGGATTGGAACTGAATGACCTGGATCTCGACATCGTGACGGATTGTGTTGTCAGGCCGGACAGCACGGTTGATGATCCCGCCGTCGTAGAACTTTCCGTTCACATACTTCAGGAAATTCGTGCCTGTGATGGGGGCTGCCGCAGTGTTCACTTCCACCGTGATGTTGCCAGCTTCAGTCTCCAAGATGACGAGTACTGGCCTTGTCGGCAAATGGGCATAGCCAACACAAGAGGCTAGAAGCACCATGGCCAAGCCGGCAAGTATAACGGCACCGGTCAAAGCATTGTGCTCTGCGCTGATGTTCAAGACCTTCGTTGGGATTCTGTTGCTATTCATTACTGTTCGTTGCGCTGGGCTTTCCGGGATTCTGGCCTGGCACCTTGTGGCTGCCAGACGAGAACCGGTTTCAGAGCATTCATCATACGGCGAATTTTACCGATACTGGCAGGCATTTCTCTTCAGGTTTGCTGTGACCGGGACGACGGATGGTGATCAAAAAGCCAGGACAGCTCCCAAGGCGGCCCGGATATTCACCGGACCGCCTATGCAGTTATGTTGAATGAGGAGTTCACTCACCCCACTGCCGCCAGCTTGCGGCTGCCCATCTGGCCGAAGCGGGCCAGCACCTCACGCGCATCACTGCGGGCAAGCTGCACGGCGTTTTCCCGCAGTCGGTGAAGGCCGTCGGTGAGGCTGGTCATGGCACCTTTGTCATTCCGGTAGTCCTCGGCACTGCGGGTGAGCAGGTCGCGACGGAACTTTTCCAGGGTGCTTTCCAGTTGCTGGTCACCTGCGAAATTCAGCGTACGGAAGCTGTCGATGAATGTTGCTAGGCGATTCAATGTTCTCTGATGCACGCCATTTTCAGATCCGTCGATGGTGGCCAAAACTTCTGTGGCAAGTCTGGCTGTCTCCTCGCGCATGGTGGCAACGCTTTCGCGGATAAACCCGTCGAGGTCGGCTTGCAGGCGTCTGGATGCATCCTCGGCGATGCGACGACGGTCGTCGGCCACTTCGATTTCTGCCATTCCATCCACCACCTCCAGACGGATGCTGTCTGGGGCGGCGATCTGGAACAAGCGGGTCTCGAAGGCAAAGCGCTTGGCGATTTCACCTGCCGGCGGAAAACTCTGCTCGATGGTGGCGATCAGGTGTTCGGCACTGCCGTTCATGTGCCGGGCCGCTTCGCGCCATTCGACCAGAGCGCTTTCACGCAGCGGTGAGTAGCCAGCGACAAAGTCCAACGTGGCTTCGCGGAATTCATCGCGGAGCTTGTCGAGCTTGTCGGTGAGATCAC
>CAIQXC010000775.1 GCA_903875675.1 Akkermansiaceae bacterium | reverse complement strand
CGTGATCGAAGATCGTCCGCGCTAACAGCTCGGTGGTGGGATCCTGGTTGTCAAAACCGATGACCCGCTCGCCGTAGCGGGCTTTGAAATCCTCATAGGCGGGGTCCGCTGTATTCATGCACAGGGCGTGGTCGAATTCATCTAACCAATCTCCGACCACATCCCTGATGATTTTAAAATCGCACACCATTTGGTTTTCATCGAGTTCGTCGGCCTCCAGCACAAACTCGACCTTGCGGGTGTGGCCGTGCGGAAAGCGGCACTTATCAGGATGCTTGGTGAGGAGGTGGCCATTCTCAATTTCAATGGTTTTGCAAATACGGTAGGACATGAGTGGGAAAATAGATAGATATATCAGGTGCCCCGGGTGTTGCCAAAAAGGCTGAGGTGCAAGCGGTGGCAATAGCGGTAGCCGTGTTGTTTGCAGGCGGCCAGCACCCATTCGCGGCAGGCCACTGATGCCTCCGGGGTGATTCCCTCGGGCATCAGCAGGACTTTTTCCGGGGGCACCTTGCGGCGCAGGGATTTTAGCAAGTGCCGGATCTCGTCGATCTGGCTGTTGCTGGAAACCACAAACTTGAGTTGATAGGGGTAGTTGTCCAACCAATCGCGCAGGTACTCCAAATGAATCCGGCTCCTTTCGTGGCGCTCGACCCAGTCCGCGCCAACATCCTCGACGCGCGGCGTGGAGTTAGCCAGTTTCGGGCTGATAGAGGCCAGATCACAGCAGATCTCATCGGGTGCCATGGTGCCTGCGGTCTCAATGGTGATATGCATTCCATGGTTTTTCAGCCGCATGGCCAAATCATGAATGTATCTGGCTAAGATCGGTTCTCCGCCTGTTAGGACAACATGCCGGCAGTGGAAGGCCCGCACTTGTTTGACGATATGTTTCACTTCCAATTCCTTTCCTTCGGCGTGCCACGAGGCATAGGGTGTATCGCACCATGAGCAGCGGAGGTTGCAGCCGCTGGTGCGCACGAAAACCGAGGGCACGCCGGTTAGCTCGCCTTCTCCCTGGATCGAATGGAAGATTTCGGAAATATACATGGTGTTAGGGTCTGACCGGTGCGGGTGGCAGGGCGGGCGTTTGGGCGTATTGGGTGGGATCGGGCAAGTTTGCCAGGACAAATGCCTCGCGGCGTTCGACGCAGGTGCCGCACACGCCGCAGTGGATCGGCCCGCCCTTGTAGCACGACCAGGTTTGGGCGTAGTCGATGCCCAGTGCCGTGCCGCGGCGGGCGATGTCGGCTTTGTCGGACGCGATGAATGGCCGCAGCAGTTGGATATTGGCGTAGGTTCCATGGAGCATGGCCTCGGCCATGGCCTGCAAGAACGGTTCCCGGCAATCCGGATAGATCGCATGATCTCCGGCGTGTGCGGCAATCACCAAGCCCTCGGCACCGATGCTTTCGGCATAACCGGCGGCGATGGCCAGCATGATGCCGTTGCGGAAGGGCACCACGGTTTGCTTCATGGTGTCTTCGGCATAATGACCGTCGGGAATGGCCGCGCCGGAGCGCAGCAATGCGGAAGTGAAAAGGTTGTTGATGAAATCCAAGGCCACAACTTGGTGCGCCACACCTGCCTTGGCCGCCTGCAACCGGGCAAAAGCCAGCTCGCTGGCATTGTGCTTGGCACCGTAATCGAAGGACAAGGCGGAGACGACGTGATGATCTCGGCGCACCTCGTACAAGGCCGTCACCGAATCCATCCCTCCGCTCAGCAGCACGCAAACGTTCATGGCGTCACTCCTGGCACATCGGGAAACGTCGCTTCCGTAGTCAATTGAATCCCCCCGCGCGGCGCAAAGTCGCCACGCACAATCATCTCCACCGGTGACAGAGCCTCCACCAAGTCGTCCAAAATGCGGTTGACAATCTCTTCGTTGAACGCCGGTTGGTTGCGAAATGACGCCAGGTAAAATTTGAGACTCTTGGTTTCCACGCAGCGCTCGCCAGGCACGTAGCGGATCAGCAAGCGGGCGCTGTCCGGCTGGCCGGTGACAGGGCAGAGCGAGGAAAATTCAGGGCAATTGAGCGTGATCCAATAGCGCCGGCCCACTCGCTGGTTGCCAAACGTCTCCAGTCGCGCTTCGTCCGGAGTGGCCGGCAGACGGCTCTCCGACGTTCCTAGCAACGACAGTTCTTTTAAATCCTCACGGGTGGGCATGCCGGATTATGCCGCTTGCCGCCGCAAGGTCGAATCCTTTTTGGACGAGTTCAGGGGGGGCCTCGGAGGATTGCAGGGCGGCGAGGTGATCGGCGATGCTCAGGGAGTCGCCGGGCAGGATGAGTTCGGGCCGGATATCTGCCAAGGGCTGGAGGACAAAACGGCGTTGGGTGAGCCGAGGGTGGGGGATATCCAAACCGTCGCTGGCGTGGGTGGCGTCGCCGAAGTACAGCAGGTCGATATCGATCAGGCGGGGAGCATGGCGGGTGGCACCGCGGTTGCGGCCGAGGGTGTTCTCGATGGCCTGGGTTTGCTCAAGCAATTGCGATGGGCTGCCGTCGTATTCGATTTCCACGACGGTGTTGAAAAAGTCCGGCGATCCGTCCGGGCAGGCTAACGGAGATGTTTGATAGACCGGGGCCTGCAGCATGGCGGTACCGGGGCGGGAGAGGCGGCGCAGCCACTCGCAGGCGGCTTGCAAGTTAGCTAGGCGCGGGCCGAGGTTGGAGCCTAGGGCGATGCCGGCACGTGGCATGTTAGGACTTGAGATTGAAGAGGTGGTCGATGTCACCGGATTTTTGGACGCGGGTGTTGGCGTCTTTGACCTTGGCCGAGGGGATGATCAGCGGTCGGTTGGAGCCGAACAACTGGATGACGAAAAACTCGGGTGGGTTAGGCGGATAGAGGAGTTCGTAGGCATGGGTGAGGTCGCGCACGGTGGTGCCGTTGATGGTGTCCACCGCAAAGCCGGCAAATCCGTCGAGCTGACTGGTGACCGGATCGCTTTCAATGCGGGTGAGCACCACAATGTCCTGGCGCTGTTGAAAAATCCCCTTGTGGACGTAGTCGGAGTAGAGTCGGCGGACGTTGACGTCGTCGAGTTTCTGGCTGGCGAACAAGTTGGTATCGAGGGGTTGGAAGACCAGGCCGGCAAAGACGATGTAGCGGGGTTTGCTTTCATAATCGATGGCGAACATGCGCGACCACTTGAGGGGTTTGAGCTCGATTTGCACGTCTTTCACCTCGCCCTTGCGAAGGAGATGTACGGTGATCTTGTCGCCGGCAAATTTGCGCTCGATGATTTCGTGGAAATTGACGTTTTCGCCATCGATGACCACCGTGCCGGCGCTATCGATGGGCAGGCCTTCGATGGACATGAGGATGTCACCGGGCTCGAGTCGGCCATCGGCGGAGCTGGTGGCGATGACGTTGGTGACGAGCACGCCCTGGTCGTCATCGGGCCGCCCGAGAGCCTTGCGCATGGCGGGATTGAACAGTGGAAACTCGGTGCTGCCCAGCTCGGCGTAGTGGTCGTAGGAGCCGTCCTCAATGTCTTTGAGGAAGCGCTTCACCACCGGCGTCGGGATGATATAGCCCGTGTTATCCGCCTGCCGCAATCCTTGAAAGGCAACCCCTACCACCTTGCCATTCTGAATGCATGAGATCGGAAGAGCGTCGTGTAGGGAAAGAGTG
>CAIQXC010000774.1 GCA_903875675.1 Akkermansiaceae bacterium | reverse complement strand
GCCTCAGCCCCAAGACTTGAAGACACAAGCACGGAACCCGGGGCGGGTATGGAGTGGGCAGTAAGTCGGAATGGGGGCAGATCGGAAACGGAAGGAAGAAAAATCATGAAAATCGGGCCATTGAAAATCAACGAGTTACGTTGACTTACTCAGGAGGGCCGGAACTAGACCTAACGACAGCCACTTTGGCTTTTCAAGCAATCTAGGGCACTAGCACCGCCCGCATAACACGCCAGCGGAGATCAGTTCCGGTTGAAACTCATCAGGAAGCGCAGCACATACCAGAAAAGCAGCGCCACACTAGCAAATAGCGACAACGAGGCGGCAACATGCTGGCCGGGTTGATAGCGGTGCAGCAGGTTGCTGGTGTTGTATAAAATCGCTCCTGAGGCGAAGATGATCATGGCTGCGGAAAACCACAGACCTAGTGAGATCGGCAGGAAAAACGAGGCGACGATCAAGCCGAGGACAACGAAGCTACCGATCTTGAGGATCCCTCCGAGGAAACTGAAGTCCCGTTTGGTTGTTAGGGCGACAGCTGAGATGCCAAGCACCATGGCCGCGGTGATCAGTCCGGCTTGCAGCAGCAGTGAGCCGTCGCCAGTGATGACAATGGCCAGTGTGATGAGAGGCAGGAAAATGACCGCTTCGGCCGCCGTGTAGAGTGCCAACCCGGCGTATTGCATGCCACTGGATGACCCGTTGGTGGCCCAGCGCTCGGCGACCCAAGACACGAGCATGAACGCGCCCATGACCAACAGCCAAGAATAGCGGCTTGTACCTAAGATTTCGAGGGCAACCTGGCCCATGCCGAGGCTTAGTAGCAGACCTTCGATCACGACAAATCCGGCGATGGCTCCTGCGAGGTGGGCGTAGGTTTTGCGGATGAATTCAGCCCGTGCCGACTCTGGTGAATCTGCGACCATGGTGACGGCGTAGGGATTGATGTAGGAGTTCATGATGGTTGGATAGTTGGAGGGCTAATGATGAATCACTCAAGCGAACACTCCGTATTTTGCGCCCACGGCAGCCCGCTGGCAAGTGGGAAAATTGAAAAAAGATGCAGAACTGGAGATGGGTTGGGAAAATCACGTTTGGCACGTGTCGCGTGACGAGTGGACAGGCGCAACGCCCAGTGCGGTCAATTTAGGGGGAGGACAGGCATCCTGCCTGTCATGGACGACGGGCTTCCAGCCTGGTGTTTCATGCGCAGCCAGGTGGACGCCACACTTACGGTGCCAAGAGGGAGGCAGCCATGGCGCGGGCTTGCTGGCCTCCGCCGCCGAGCATACGGACCAACTCACTGATGCGGGTTTCTCCGTGGACGCGGAACAGGCGCGAGCGGGTACGGCCGTTGGCGACTTCCTTTTCGACCACAAAATGATGATTGGCACTGGCCGCCACCTGCGGAAAATGGGTGATGGCAACCACCTGGTGACGGGTTCCCAAGGCGGCCATTTTTCGGCCGACCGCTCGGGCCACTTCACCGCCGACGTTGGCATCAATTTCGTCAAACACCATCAAGGGGGTGGCGTCCTGCTCTGCCAGCGCGGATTTGACGGCGAGCATCACGCGGCTGATCTCGCCGGAAGAGGCAATCTGGCGAAGCGGCAGCAGGGGTTCGCCGGGGTTGGGGCCGAACTGGAAATCGATGGATTCGCAGCCTTGGGGGCCGGGCTCGGTTAGCGTTAGAAGCGGGGCTTCGAATGAGGATTGGATGAAGCCGAGGTCCTTGAGTTGGTTGGAAATTTCCTTGGCGAGTTTGGGGGCGGCTTTGCGCCGGGCGGTGCTCAGCAGCTTGCCGGCGGCGTCAAGATCGGCGCGGCAGGCGAGCAATTCGTTCTCCAAAGCGGCGAGTTTTTCGCCGCGGTTCTCGATGGTGTCGAGCCGTGCTGCGGCGCTTTCTCTGCGGGCCAGCACGTTGGTGAGGGACGGGCCGTATTTGCGTTTGAGCGATTCGATCAAATTGACGCGTTGCTCGAGGGTCACGGCGGCGGCGGGGTCGATGTCAAGTTCCTCGGCGTAATCGGCTAGGGTGGATTCGAGGTCGGCGAGTTCGAGGCTGGCTGTTTCCAAGGAAGCGGTGCGTTCGCGGATCGAGGGGTCTAGCTTTTCGAGTTCGCGGATGTGGCGCTGGAGCTCGGCGAGACGTTCGAGGATGCCGTCTTCTGAGGTCAGGGCGGCAGCGGCGGCGGCGGCGGTTTCGACGAGGCGCGAGGCGTTGGATGCGCGGCGCCAGCGGTCTTCCAGGTCTTGTTCATCCTCGGGTTTGAGGTTGGCGGCATCGATTTCCTGGACTTGATAGCGGAGCAGTGCCAGTTCCTGTTCGCTGGCGTTTTCGGCGAGGCTCACTTCTTCAAACTCAGCCGCTTTGCTGCGCCAAGCCCGGTGGCGCTGGCGGTAGCTCGCGTGGGCGGCCTCGGCTCCGGCGTAGGCATCGAGCATTGAGAGTTGGCGTTCGGCGGAGAGCAGCGACTGGTGTTCGTGGGGGCCGTGAAGGTCCACGAGGTGCTCGCCAAGGCGTTTGAGCAGGGCGAGGGTGACCGGCGAGTCATTGACAAACTGGCGGGTATTGGATTGGCCGATGATGCGGCGCACGATGAGTTGGGTTTCATCGCAGGGCACGAGTCCGCCATCGGCGAGGATGGCGTTGATTTCGGCAGGGTCCTTGAGTTCGAATACGGCCTCAACCGAGCAGGTGTCCTCGCCGGTTCGGATCAAGGATTTTTCGGCGCGTTCGCCCAACACGAGCTTGAGGGCGCCGACAATGACGGATTTGCCGGCACCGGTTTCGCCAGTGACGCCGATGAGGCCGGAGCCGAGTTCCCAAACGAGTTCGTCAACTAGGGCCAGATTGCGGATTTTGAGAAGCGTGAGCATGCAGGTGCGGAACGAGCGGATTATGCAGGGAGTGGGTGGGGACGCAATCCCCGGCAAGCCGGAATCGCGCTTTTTCAAGCTCTCGCGCCATTGCCCTTGCAATCCAGGTGCTTTCGGCCACCTTCAGTCCATGAACGCGCGGCCCCTCATCAGCTTCGACTGGGCGATGAAGAAAATGCTCAGGAACAAGGCGAATTTTGAGATTTTGGAAGGTTTCCTATCGGCCTTGCTTGGGGATGATTTGACGGTTCGGAAGTTGCTAGAGAGCGAAGGCAACGTGGCCTACGAAGAGCTCAAGAGCAACCGGCTGGATATGCTGGTGGAAACCTCGGCGAACGAACTCATTATTGTGGAATTGCAATATGATTCCGAATGGGACTACTTCCACCGCACGCTGTTTGCCACATCCAAGCTCATCGTCGATCACCTCGACAAGGGCGAGTTGTATGAGAAGGTTAGAAAGATCTACTCGGTCAATCTGGTCTATTTCGACCTCGGTCACGGCAAGGATTATGTCTATCACGGCAAGACTGAGTTTCGCGGCATCCATCAGGACGACATCCTCACCCTGAGCAACCGGCAGGCCGCCGCCTTCAAGTATGACGCGGTCAGTAAGATCTATCCAGAATACTACATCATTAAAATCGATAACTTCGACAACGTCGCCAAAAGCAGCCTGGACGAATGGATATATTACCTGAAAAACTATGATCTGAAGGAGGATTTCCACGCCAAGGGGATCGACCGGGTTCGGGAGCGCTTGCAGTATGAATCACTCCCCAAAAGCGAGCAGCGTGCCTACGATGCCTACCGTTCCAATCGCAGCCGCCTCAACAACCAGATTGACACCGCCAGGCTTGATGGCAAGGCGGAAGGTATTGAGGAAGGTCGCTTCGAGGGCCGTTCTGAGATGCGGCGCGAAACTGCGCTGGCGATGAAGCTGAAGGGGTTTTCTTCGCAAGACATCAGTGCCATCACCGGTCTGGCCAACGACGAGATTGAGCGCTTGCCATGAAGTGGATAGGGCTGCCCGTGAAGGACATGTGCATGATCACGGGTCTTTCCACAGTCGAAGCTGATAGCTTGTGAGAGAGTTTGGTCTGCCTCAGATGAAAAACATCGGCGAACTTTGGTCGGCACAAATGCTTTCGAGGGTGATTTGCTCAAGGGCATCACGCAGGGTGGTAGAGAGTTTTTCCCAGACGGATTGGATGGCTGGGCCGGATTCGCCGGCTGAGCTGACTGAGTTTTGGAGGAGTGAGGGATC
>CAIQXC010000773.1 GCA_903875675.1 Akkermansiaceae bacterium | reverse complement strand
CCTATGAGTGATGAAAGGGGTTTCAGCCTGTCTGCGCTTGAGACGACAGGCTGGAAGCCCGTCGTCCCAGACAGGCTGGAAGCCTGTAGCGCGCACCATCTTTTCCCTTATTCTACAAGGGATTGCGGTTTTTGATCCGATGGAAATCCGATGAAACCGAGCCGCCGGACCGCGACGCCTGGCTCTTTTCGGGTTCTACGCCGGGGCGAGACTTTGCGATTGCGTCCGTTGAAATGGGGAAACGTGGACCGTGTCCGCAAGACGCTTTTGTTCATGCCGTCCAAGACCGACCGGAAAATGAAGCTACTCAAAGTTCTCTTGCATCCCCGCCTTCAGGAATTCCTTGCATCTCGTGCCGCCGATACCGACATGAAAAGCCCAATCGTCCCGCATTGTTTGGAACGCGAGTCGGCGCGGATAAGACAAGACCACGGCCTTTTCATTTGATTGATTTTCCGTTAATCAGTGACATAGCCGGGACAGAGGAGCGGGCGCAGCGCTCGAAGATTTGGGGCCAAGGGAGGGTGACGCCCTGCCGGAATCGCACCGAGATGAGAGCCACCCGCAGGATGGCCAGGCAGGCGTTGAGCGCCCAGTTGCCCGAAAGGGTCTTGTCCTCCTTCCACTGCACGTCCCGTGTTCCGTGATTGCGGATTTCACAGCCGCCCCAATGGCCCCGGATGAGATCCGCGAAGGGTTGCGCCGGACCGGGCAGCCGACTGCCCAGGAAATAGGAAACCGGATCCTCCCCTGCCCCCTCCACAGCCACGTCCGATGCCAGCACCGCTGCGGCGCTCGTCCCGGCGGTGCTCGTCCCGGCGGCGACTTTGAAGCGCTTCCTGGCGGTCTTGCGCACGGTCTTTTCCCTTACGACCAGGGTGCGGACATGCGGCAGCCCCATCCGCATTGGCTCTATCGCATGGATACTGTAAATCCGCCGTACCTTGAGGCCGTGCTGCAGTTCGTCCGTTTCGCAGGTAAAAGGGGGGGGAGCTTCGCCGCCACGTCCATCGCCTGCGCCAGCGCGCCGGGTTGGTTGGCTTTGAGCTGGAAGAGGAAACCAGCGCCTTTTTCCACCGCCAGCGTCATGCTCTGCGGCTCGCAGTTGAGGGCGTCGCCGGTGATCGTGGCACCGTGGAGCGGAGTGGTCGCGTAGAGCCGGCGGGTACAGGTCAGCTCACCCTCCTTCTTGGTTTCCTCATTCACGGGGGCCTGCACGGCGACGGCGATGGCGTCGGGCGCGCCGCTCTCGTGTTCGCTCAGGCAAAGGGTCAGCACGAGGTTGCGCACGTACTTGCCATCAATGGCCAGCCCGCGCGGCAGGGTGCCGTGGGCGACCGACAGCCAGCCGTTGAGCGCGGCGGCGAATTCATGGGGGTCCATTTTGCAAAGCAGGTTGTAGAGCGCCGAGTAGCTCGGGGCGACACGGGAGGTGCCCGCCTTGTTGCTGCGCAAGCCCAGCCAGCGGCGCTGTTTCGGGGTGAGCAACTGCCCGTAGCGCTGGATGGAGGCAAGGGTCTTGCGCCCGGCCAGCAGTGCCATGGCCACCAGGACCAACAGCGAGGAACAGGTGAACACCCGGTTGCGGGCGCGCGGATCGGGCACCTCGCGCAGGGCGTCGAGCAACGAGTCGATCTGGCCTTCGCGCAGCGGCAGGGCGTGCTCGGGGCTCTGGCGGTTGAGGCCCGCCTCATAACCCGGCGCCATGTCTATGGCCCGCAGCATGGGTCCGGCGTTGCGGTTGAGGGTGCGCAACCACAGCTTCTTGGGCCGGTCGTTGCGCACATACCAGTCGGCGCGGTGTTCGCGGGTGAACCCCTTGGTCTCGCCACAGGGCTGCCAGCCCGACGCCTTGTAGCAGGTGCCCTCGAACTGCTCGATGTCGGTGAAGGTCTCGGCTAACAACGACCGGTAGCCATGTGCCCGTTCCCACGCGGGGGGATGGCGTTGACGGCCAGGGCAAGCGCACGTGAGGCGAGGTTGGGCATGCGGGTTTTGGCGAGCACGAGAAAGCGGCGGTTTTGCACGATGAGGCCGATGCGTTCGGCCCGCTGACTGTCGCTCCAGCCGATGTCGTGGTCGCGGTCGTCGAGTTTCAGGGCGGCCGGTCCCCACACGAGCAGGGCCACCCAGCGGCCCTGCTGGTGGACCGCCTAGACAAGGTCCGGCCCATCGGTCGGGCGGCCCCCAGGTAGTGTTCCTCTTCCAGCAGGCGGGCGGCGCGGTGCAGTTCCTCGCCGCTCACGGTGGATACTTCCAACTCCCCAAGCACCACGGCGGGCGGATCCTCGGCAAACACGGATTCGATGATTGGGTTCATG
>CAIQXC010000772.1 GCA_903875675.1 Akkermansiaceae bacterium | reverse complement strand
GTCGCTGAGGAACCCGTCGCTGAGGAACCCACCGCTGAGGAACCCACTGCCGAGGAACCCACTGCCGAGGAACCCACTGCCGAGGAACCCGCTGCCGAGGAACCCACTGCCGAGGAACCCACCGCTGAGGAACCCACCGCTGAGGAACCCACCGCCGAGGAACCCACTGCCGAGGAACCCACCGCTGAGGAACCCGCTGCCGAGGAACCCACCGCTGAGAAATCCGCTGCTGAGAAATCCGCTGCTGAGAAATCCGCTGCTGAGGAACCTGCTGCTGAGGAACCTGCTGCCGTGAAGCCCGCGATATCTTCCTTTCCTTAACACCAATCCCGCAAGAGGGGAAGGTAGAGAGTCACTCGGGTCAGGATCTCATCCCGGCTGAAACCTTCAGGCAAAAGCATGAGAACCCAGTGTTCGACCTCGCTTTCGGCAACGGTGCGAGCAAGTCGGACTCCCTAAGTGTCGGCTGTGGGCCGAGTCGCTAACATCGGATAAAATTTGCCGGTGCGCGAGTCGCAGGCAAGCAACAGCTGAGGCGCATTGTAGCGGCGTGTCTGTAACCGCCGATGTGCATGAGATGACCCTTGTCGAGTCGGCGGGTTCTCATTGGCGATTCAGGGTCATCGGCGGTCATAGACACGCCGCTACAAAACGACAAATGTCCTTGCGCGGCTCCTGAGCTTGACGCCTAGCGTACAATAGATGGGAGATGCCGAAAATTGCGATTCTATCCGATATACATGCCAATGAGCCGGCTCTCAAGGCGGTGCTGCGGGATGTGGCCAAGGGCAAGATCGGCCGGGTGGTATGCTGCGGCGACACCGTCGGCTACGGGGCGAGCTCCAATGCCTGCGTGAGCCGCTTACGAGGGCTGGGGGTTGCCAGCGTCATGGGCAACCACGATTTTTATACGAATCACATTCGCAGGGACCGGACGGCCTTGCCTGCCAACCGGGATTGGCGCAAAAATCCGGTGTGGGCCGGTGTGGAAGAAGCTGCCCGCACATTGCATGACGACAATGCCGCTTGGCTGCGCAGCTTGCCGCGCGAGTTGCCAATCCCCGGCGGCGTGCTCGCTCATGCCGCCTTGCACCATCCAGAGGAATGGCCCTATCTGCGCTCGCTCGGCGATGCCTTGCCGACCTTGGAGTGCTTGCGCGAGTCGGGTCGCGGGATTGGATTTTTTGGCCACACCCACCGTCAGGAGATTTTTTTTGATCCCGCGGCGGCGGTGCCTCCGGAGTGGCTTGGAGCCACCCGTGTGCATCTGCCCGAGGGGATTGTGTGTGCGGTGATGGTTGGCTCGGTAGGTCAACCGCGCGACGGGGATTTGCGGGCGGCCTGGACGTTGTGGGACTCTGACACCCGGGTGCTGGAGTTCCGTCACAGCGAGTACCCAGCCCTGACAGCCGCACAGGACATCGTGGCCGCTGACCTGCCCGTGGAATCCGCCCTGCGCCTGCTCAATGACGACAGCGCGAGGGAATTCCGCCGCATGATCGGAATCTGAGCCCCCCGCAAAAAAAATCCGCGAATTTTTTGGCTTGCGCTTCGCCGCGCATTTTCTACTTTGAGGATGTCTCCCGATGCGGACTCAGGTTTGCGTTGCAGAGTTCGGAAGACGGTAATCTCAGCCCACTACCCCCATGAAACACCTCGAAAGAATCACGCTGCTGGCAGTGACCACGGTGTACGTCGGTTATTTCATTCGACAAGCCATACGCACCCGCGCCGAGCGGCTATTCCGCCTTGCGGCCGGCGAAAGCCCGTACGAACGCGTCCATCCCAGACCTCTCAGGCCAAAATCCGCCTAGGCTCGCTTCGGTCGGCCTGCCTGTGGATGCTGTCCAGCAGTCCTTGCAAGGCTAACGATTATTCCGTTAGGTCAAGTTTCTGCTCTTGCGTCTTCCGTGCTTGCGTCTTCAAGTCTCCGTGCTTGCGTCTTCAATTTTTGCGTCTTGGGTCTGAGGCGCAGCCTTGCTAGCTGATTGAGGCGGCGTAGGCAGCGGCATCGAGCAGATTGAGGGCATCTGCGGGATTTTTGACGCGCAGCTTGAAGAGCCAGCCGTTGCCGTAAGGGTCCGTGTTGACCCATGACGGATCAGCTTCCACTGCGGGATTGAGCTCGACGACTTCGCCGGCCACGGGGGCGTAGATGTCGCTGGCGGCCTTGACGGATTCCACCACGGCGGTTGGGTCGGCAGCATCAACCGTGCGGCCGAGGGCGGGGAGTTCGACGAAGACGACGTCGGTGAGCTCTTCTTGGGCGTGATCGGTGATGCCGACGGTGGCGATATCGCCATCGAGGCGCAGCCATTCATGGGAGGAACTGTAGCGGAGATCAGCTGGGACGTTCATGGTGGGAGGGAGTTAAGTAGGGAAAGAATCAAAATGCAAGCCCCGAACCGGAGCACGGCAGGGGAAGCTCCTGGGTCTTTTTATCCGGCTTTATAGAATGGCTTTTTGACGACAATGGCGGGGAACAGGCGGCCGCGGACGTCAATTTGCAGGGGTGTGCCGGGCTTGGAAAACGCGGTGGGCAGGTAGGCCATGGCGATGCCAGTCATCAGTGAGGGCGAGAGGACGCCGCTGGTGAGTTCGCCGAGGGGACTGCCATCCTCGGCGAGCACCGGGTAATGAGCACGCGGTGGGGCCCCCTTGTCGGTGTATTGGATGGCGCTGAGCTTTACGGTTGGCCCCTCGGATTTTTGGCGCAACAGGGTGTCGCGGCCGATAAAATCCGGCTTGGTTAGATCCACGAAAAATCCGAGACCTGCTTCGATGGGGGAGCGTTCGGGCGAGAGGTCATTGCCATTGAGCGGATAGCCCATTTCGAGTCTGAGGGTGTCGCGGGCACCCAGGCCGCAGGGGGCGGCACCGGCGGCGACGAACGAGTCCCACGCGGCGATACCCTCGGCGGCGGGGCAGAAGAATTCGAAGCCGTCCTCGCCGGTGTAGCCGGTGCGGCAGACGATGGCCCCGGCGGTGGTGGTGGCGTAACCGTTGCGCGGAGGCAGGGTTTCGCCGGGACAGGCGCTGGCGAAAATCGCACTGGCACGGGGGCCTTGGATGGCCATGCCGGCCCACAACGCGCTTTCATTGCGCAGGATGATGTCTGGGTCTTGGTGGCCGGCCAGCCAGAAAAAGTCTTCCTCAATCATCGAGGCGTTGACCACCAAAAAAAACTCTGCCTCTCCACTGCGGTAGGCGATGAGGTCGTCGATGACCCCTCCCTGCTCATTGAGCATGAGAGTATATTGGCCCTGACCGGGGGCCAACTTGTCGATGTTGTTCGTGAGCAAGCGGTTGAGCCAGGTGGCGCAGCCCGGTCCGCTGACCAAGAACTGGCCCATGTGGGAGATATCGAAAATGCCGGCCGCGTTGCGCACGGCGTGGTGCTCATTGAGGATCGATGTGTATTGGACCGGCATGTTCCAGCCGGCAAAAGGCACGAGGCGGGCAGCAAGCGCCTGATGGGCGGCTTCGAGGGGGGAATGTTGCAGTTCGGGGGTCACACGCGGAGGTTGCCCCTGATGGAGGGGCTTGTCAACCGGCCGTGAAATTTCTTGTGCGCTGTGGCAGTGGCGGCCTAGCTTGTGGCCGAGCGCGACATGCCCGACGGATGGATTTGCTTGCGGCGCTCGGCGTGCCCACGTGCTGATTTTTTCACCCCTGAATTCCACAATTCTCATGTCCAACCGACCATGGTCGAAAGATCCACGGGATGCCAAGTCTGTCAACTTTGCAGTGCTCACGCATTACCTGCCCGTCACCCTGTTTTTGATTGTTGTTTCAGCGCTGGTGGCGGCTTTGACGCAGTTTGGCAGCCACTCCGAAAAGGCGGATGCGCTGTTCATGGCCTCACAGCGAGGGCACGAGGAATATGTCAAGCAGCGGCAGGAGTATTTGGAATTGCTAGACAAGCGGGGGTACGACTCTACGAGCGGGCGTTTTGAGCCGGGAGACGGCCAGGAGGCCATTACCCAGGAGCAAGTGCGGGAGCTCGACGCGATGGCCCGGAGTTTGAACCTCGCCGCAGCTCGTCTGAAGAATCCGGACCCTCTGGCCGACATCAAGCGGGGGCAGCTATGGCGGTTGGTGACGCCCATGTTCCTGCACTTTGGCATCATGCACATCGTTTTCAACATGATGTGGCTGTGGCAATTCGGCTTGGTGTTGGAAATGCGTTTCGGTTGGCGGAGGTTTTTGGGGCTGGTGCTGGCGGTCGCGGCATTGTCTGATCTAGCGCAGGGGTTGTGGGCTGGTGCTGGCTTTGGCGGCATGTCCGGAGTGAATTACGGCTTGTTCGGGTTTTTGCTGCTGCGGGGAAAACTCCATCCCAGCCCGGAATTCGTGATGAATCCACGCACGGTTTCATTAATGCTCATTTGGCTCGTCGTCTGTTATACCCGTGTCATCGGCCCGGTCGCCAACACCGCTCATCTGGTCGGATTCCTCGCCGGTGGAGCCATCGGCGCGGCCAACAGATCGGAAGAGCGTCGTGTAGGGCAAGAGTGTTAAGATTAGTGG
>CAIQXC010000771.1 GCA_903875675.1 Akkermansiaceae bacterium | reverse complement strand
AGTATCGCCGAGGAATGCGGTTTCAGCTCGGCGCAGTTGGAGCGCTATGACTCGTTCTGGGACGCCGTGAGCCGCGAACGCACACTGATGAGCGCCAAATTCGCCGAAGGACTCGCCGAAGGACTCGCCGAGGGCGAGACTCTTGGCCTGGGTAAGGGTGAGGCCCTGGGCTTGCTCAAGGCCGCAGCTAGCATGAAGTCGCTCGGCATCGAACCGCAGGTCATTGCCGAGGCCACCGGTCTGTCAATCGAACGGGTCGCCGGGTTGTTGTTAGGTGGACGGTGACTGCCAGTGGATCTCAGACGTCTCTATAACATCAAATTCACCGGACGCCGCAGATTTTGGTAGCCCCAACCTTTCACGGCAGAAAGGAAATCGGGCAAGCACGCATGTGTAGTTTCCGGAATTTCGCAGACGGTGAGCGAATCAATCATGTCCTCGCCCATCGTCACCAATTGGTGAAAGGCTTCGTGGCGGTCGATCTTGTGCTTGAGCAGCAAGGCTCAGGACTCTTGATCTCGATGGAGATCGAGCCTTCCAGAAAGGCCTTACAAATCAAGTTCCTATCAGAATTCACAGGGCCTCTTCAAAAGAATCGGACTATTTCTCTGTCCCTTGATTTATGTTGAATCGGTAGAAGCGCGAGAGCGTGGTGGCAGCAGTGTCGGTGATCACGAGGTGGCCGTCCGTACCGGCGGTGAAGGAACCCAGGGGGGTCCAGACTTGCAGGTCACTGCTGGCCTCCGCCTGATAGACTGCGTCCGGGGTGCCGGTGAAGGTGAGCACCTTGCCCGGGCCGTCCAGATTGTTCACGATGCTGCCAGCCAGCAGTTCGGGCGGAGCGGCGGCAATTACCACAACATTCACCGAACCAGCAACGGTGGCGTAGTTATCAACGTCGGCGGGCGTGAAGGTAACACCCTGCGAGGCCGCTCCGGCGGTGGGCGTGCTGCTGGATGTCGTCCAGGCAAACGTGCCGGCCACGGAGGCAGAACCACCACTGAGCGTCGAGTTAGCCAGCGACTGGCCGTAGGTAATCGCACTGGCGATGGGCCAAGTATTCACCGTCGGGGTGGCCTTGTTGACCGACTGGGAGAGCTCGCTAGATGTGCTGGCGGCGTAGCTGGGATCACCTGCAAATTCGGCTGTGAGTGTGTGGTTGCCGACCGCCAGATCGCTGGTGGCAAATGTAGCCGTACCGCCGCTCAAGGTGCCGGTACCGAGGGTGGCGGCACCGTCCTTGAAGGTGACCGTGCCGCTGGCCGCGCTAGGTGAGACGGTGGCGGTAAAGGTGAAGCTGGCACCGTAGGTCGAGGGATTGACGCTGGAGGTCAGGGTCGTGGTGGTGGTAGGCAACTGCGGGTTGTTGAACACCGCGAAGTCGCCAAAGGCCGTGACGTCAGGCCGGGTGACTGTCTGATTGTCGAAACCCGAGCGGTCCCAGTCCCAAGCCGCATTCCGGTAGCGGCATACCTGCGGGTTATCCAAGTTGTTATGAGGCAGGATGACGCTGGCAGCGAAATCGCTGCCCACCGGCGTGATCGTCCAGTAGATGCCGGTGGTGCTGGTGCCCGGTGCGCTCGGATGATTGGAATATATGCAATCCACCTGGATGGCGGTGAGCGGGTCGCCACCGGTTAGACCCGTCACGTCAATCGAGAGCCAGTCCCATGCATCGCCGATCCGCTGCAGCCCGGCCAGGCCGAAGAAATATTCGCCCGTCACGTCCACGAGTTGAGTTTTGCGGATGACGCCGTGATTGACCAGTGTGCCCATGACAGAAGCGTTGTCGCTGGTATCCGTCTCAATGAGAGTGGTGCCCGCGGTCACGGTGAGATTGTCAAACGTGGTGAAGAACGGCAGCGTCAGGTATTGCTCCACGCCGCCGTCAAAGGTGATTCCGTGGCCAGCCGTGTTCAGCGTGCCGTTGTTGGTGAGGTTGCCGCTGATGGTGATGTCATTGGTTAGCTCCAGGGTGCCATCGGTACCGATAAAAATATCCTGATAGAAGCTGGCACTGATGAGCTTGCCTTTAGTGAGAGTGAGCGTGTGGCTCACGGTCAAATGGCTGGCGGAGGTCACCGTGGCAGTGGTCGCTGTCTTATTTTCGGTGAGGTTATAGAAAGTGAGTGCTCCGGAGCCGGTGGCGGCGAGGATTTGGTCGGCACCGCCGGTCAATTCCACTGTACCGGTGCCGGGATTGAAGGTGCCGTTGATGATAAAATCGCCACTGACCTGGATCGTGTTAGATCCCAGGTTCAGCGTGCCGGCGATGGTTAGATTCCCCAGCGGCGGGATCGGCCCGTCCAGAGTCACGGCGACCCCGGCGGGAATCACGGCGTTGTCGCCGGGTGCCGGCACCGTGCCGCCCCAGGTCGCCGGGTCATTCCAGAGCCCGTTTTGCGTCGGCGTGTGGGTGGCTGGGATCACCACGACGTTGATCGATCCGGCCACGCTGCTGTAGTTGGCGGCATCGCTGGGGGTGAAGGTCACTGCGGCGGCATAGATTCCGATAGACGGCGTGGTGGCGGGATCATCATACGTGAAGCTGCCCGCCACCGAGGCACTGCCGCCGCTGATGGCTGAGGCAGAGAGCGACTGGCCATGGGTGATGGCGCTGGCGGTTGGCCAAGTGGTCACGCTCGGAATCGTCTTGCTGATCGCGTTTGCACTGGCGCTGCCATTGACCCCGAGGGAGCTGGTGTCCCAGACGATTCCTGCGATACTCGGCAGATTGATGGACGAGAATGCCCCGGAATAATTTGTGGCGCTGAAAAAGTGATAGACCGAGCCCGGGGTGATGGCGGCATCGTTGAGGGATGCAACATTGAGGGTGCCGCCGAAGGTGAAGGTTCCGCCGACGTTGACCGCGTCATATCCCGTGCCACGCCCGGAACCGGCAATTTGCATCAGCAACGTGCCGGTGGGACTGGTGACGAATGAGCCGCCAATGCTCACCAAACCGGGGGAATTGCCGGGTGAGAAGGTGCCATTGTTTTGGAGCGACCCACTGAAGCTGCCATTGCCTGCCAGTGTGGCCCCGCTGGCGATGGTGACTGCGCCGCTGCCAAACGCGGAGCCGCTGGTATTGGCGAGGCGGATGGTACCCTCGGCAATCGTCGTGCTTCCCGTGTAGGTGTTGGCACCGCTGATGACCAACTCCCCGGAGCCATATTTGTTGAGGGTACGCACGCTGCCGCTTTCGCCAATCACTCCGCTGATGGTGACGGGCACCGTGGCGTTGACTGTGAGATCCCGCGTGCGGCCCAAAGTGAAGGGACCGGCAAAGGTGAGCGCTAGATTTCCCGTGATGAGCGAGTCCGCATTCATCAACGTGGCATTGGCAATCGTCTGAGCCCCACCGTACGCAGAGATGGCCCCGCCACCGAGAGTGAGCGTGCCGGTGCCCAGCGCCGCATTATCACCCACGGCGAGCGTGCCGGAGCTGTGCGTGGTGCCGCCGGTGTAGGTATTGGCGTGGGTCAGGGCAAGGGTGCCGGAGCCGACAATCACGAGGTTTGAGGAGCCTGAAATCATGGTGGCCACACTCGTGTCGCTTGTTTGGGCCACGGTGAAGGTTTGCCCGGAAAGCGCCAGAAATCCGCCGCTTCCTGAGAAGTTGGTCACGGCCAATACCGATGCTGAAATGGCCAGCGATCCACCATCCACTTCCAGAGCACTAGAGAGCGAAAGACCGCCGTTGAAGGCAAGCGCACCACTGTCAATGCGCAGCGATGAGAGCGCGACCGGACTTGGGAAGGAAACCGTGTTGGAACCCATTTGATGGAGCGAACCCGTGCCCCCGATCACGCCGGTGAGGGTGAAATCTGACGTGCGGTCAAGGGCCAAGGTGGCTCCACTGCCAAGGGATACGGGGCCGGCGATGCCGCCGCTGGTGCCGCCGTTGCCGAGTTGCAGGGTGCCGGCTTCGACCGTGGTGCTGCCCGTGTAAAGTTGGGTTTGCGGTAGAATGAGTGTGCCGGAGCCCGCCTTCACCAGTGAGCGACCCGGGTCCGAGGGAAGAGCGAGCGAGCCGAGAGTGACCGTGTTGTCACTGGTGTCAAAGCGGGCACCGCCGGCAGCGGTAGCGGCACTAAAGCGGAAACTCGGATCGTTGGAATTGCCTGAGGCCCAGCGCAGACCGCCGCCACCAGTGATAGAGATATTTCCGCTGCCAAGATTGGCAAGGCTGGAGAAAGTAATCGTGCCGCCGGTGATCAGGGTATCTCCGGTGTAGGTGTTCGCGCCAGACAGGGTGATATTGCCGCTGCCCTGCTTGCTCACAAACCCGGAGCCGGACACAATGTAGGGTAAGGTGATGTCATCGGTATTGTTCGCTCCAAAGCTCGAGGCGGGATTCGTAAGCGCTAGATCCGTCGGGTACGAGCCGCCCGTGCCAAGGATAACGCTTGATCCCTCGCCGCGATTGAGCGTGATGGATGACAGGTCGATGGGACCAGCGATGACGAGCACCTGGTTCGCTGCCAGATTGACGGTGCCCGAGCCGGAAAGACCGCGCAGGGTAAGACTGGAGTTTGCTTGAAGCGTGGTGCCTGCTGACAGCGTAACCGCCGCGTCAAAGGGACCGTTGGCAATGACCGTGCCGCCGAGAATATTGAATTGCGCCGCTGTGGCTCCAAGATTACTCAGGGTGAGAGTGGATGCTTGGCTTTTGTTGATCGTGCCCGAGCCGCTGATGCGTCCTCCAAGGGTGGGATAGAGAGGTGTCGTGTCGTTGATGCGGGCAATGTTCAGTACGGTTCCGGCGTCCAATTGATAGTTGCCCTCCCACTTGCTGGCGGAGGTGCCGGCATCCGTGTAGCTGCCCTCCGCCACATGGATCGTAGGCGCGTATGGCACGAGGGAAGCGGAGCTCCAATAGCCGTAAAGCGTCAGATTGCCGCTGCCGCGTTTGGTGATGGTGGTGCTGGCGTTGGCACCGCTATTCAGATAGGCGTATCCGGACCCGGAGATCGCGGTATCGAACGAACCGGTGTCGAGCGTGCCGCCACCGGCACCGATGAACACGCGCGTCAACCAACCCGTGTCGCTCCATGTCAAGGTGCCGTTGTCCAACGTGACATAGCTATACTGGGGATAGCTGAATGTCACGTTCACTCCACCGGACAGCGTTGGGTTATTGTTTGAACGGAAACCGGAACCAAGGACAAAGTTGCCGGGCCCACTGAAATTGATGGTTCCGATGTTGGCACCGCTCCGTCCGGCGAGCGTGTGAGTCCCACCATTCGCTGAAAGGGTAGCGTTAGCAGTGCCCGTGAGCAGCGGCGTGACGTCGTAGGTGCTTCCAGTGGCCCAGCGGAGGGTCCCGCCGCTACACGCGCACCCCCCCGTACCGAAGGAGGAACGGTCGATAAATTCGACGCATGCGCCGCTGGAGATGAGGGTGCTGCCAGTCCATGTATTGGAATTGCCTAGGCGAAGGACCCCAGAGCCGTAGGGCACGAGAATTCCCTGACCGGAAATCACACCGTTGATGGTAAGAGTGGTATTGGCGGCTGCGACCATGAAAACGTAACCTGCGGAAGTCGCGGCGTTTAACGACACACTGCGGTTGGCGTCGAGGGTTACATCGCCACCATCCAAATTGCCGAAGTAGGTGGAGTCTCCGAGAACGAGTTGAGCGGAGGTGGGTGTGGCCGGGGGTGCTCCCAGTGCGCGGTCGGAGGTGATGGTGAGGGTACCGGCCGCAATATTAGTGGGACCGGTGAAGGTATTGGTGCCGGTCAATATCAAAGATGACGATGCACCGGTTTTATTCAGTCCGCCGCTACCGGATATCACTCCGGTATAGTACGAACCGCTGTCTGCGGCACCGGTCGAAAGCGTATAACTGTTGAGATTGACGGCACCGCTGCCGTTCAAACCGGTGACTGTGGCATTGGATCCGAGTGCGAGGTTCGTGCCGAGACTCATCGTCAGGAATGCGTTGAGCGCGTTGGGCGCCAAGACCTGGATGGCCCCGCCGCTGAGGTTGAACGAACCGCCGCCCGCCGCTACCGAACCTCCGAGGCGAAGGGTGCCGTCGCCAGTCTTGCCGAGGACGCCACTGGTACCCCCGTAGGTAATGATGCCCGCATAATCGATGGTGACACCGGATGGGGTGTTCAAGGTGGAAAGTCGGGTGGTCGAGGGAACGGTGATCCCGCGGTTGGCGGCAAGCGTGAATGAAGATGTGGCGAGCAATGAGCCGTCATTGAATGATAGGCTTGCGGCGGTGGCACTGGCCGGAACCGCCCCCAGTGCCTGATCCGCCGCAATGGTGAGAATGCCACCCGTGAGGGTCGTCGCGCCGCTATAAGTGTTCACACCCGAGATGACGAGGGAGCCTAGGCCAGCCTTGGTCAGGTCGCCCGTGCCAGCGATGATCCCGACATAGCTGAGAACCACGCCGGTATTGGCGGAAAGTCCAGAGGAGCTACCAGTCAGGGTGATGCCCCGGTTGGAGTTGATCGCGAAACTGGTGGTGGCGTTCAGTGTGCCGCCGGCCAGCACGAGTTTGCCAACAGTGGGTGATGCGGGGACGGCACCGAGGTTGGCATCACTTGCCATATTCTGGACGGCACCGCTATTGAAGGTTGTGGGACCGGTATATGTGTTGACCAGGGTTGCGGGGAATGGACTGTACGAGCCTGGGCCGAAGGCAACTCCTCCCGTGCCAACAATGGTGCCGGTGAATGGGGTTGCGTTGTAAACTGTCGGGGTAAGGGTCAGGGTGCTGGCCCCGAGCTGAATCGTGCCTGCCCCGCCGATACCGCTGGCAGTGACATTGCCACCGCTGATATCGAGGGTGGCACCTGCCGCAATCGTGGCGGAGGGAAAAAAGGCAGCCGGCCCGACTTTGAACAGTCCTTCGTCAACGAGGACGGTGCTGGTGGAGGAACTCCCTGCCCATGTTCCAAGGAAATCCACCGTTCCGGCACCCTTCTTTGACAGGGTAAAATTGCCGGAACCTGTGACAATTCCGTTCAATTGCAAGGTGGTCCCGGCAGCGGTGTCGATGGTCGAAGGACGTGTCGAGTTGATGGTGATGCCGCGATTTCCCCCAAGCCCAACGAAAGCCGTGGTGGCAAGAGTGCCTCCATCGAGAGTCAGGAAGTTGGCCGTGACGGTTGCCGGGATCGGGCCAAGGGTGCTGACATTGTTGATCGAGAGGACACCAGCGGAAACCGTGACGCCACCGGTGTGGGTGTTGGTTCCGGAAAGAACTAGAGTGCCGGTTCCTGATTTAATGAGACGTCCGGTGCCCGCTGTCACCCCGCCATAGGTCAGGGTGGTGCCCGCCGCAGGGCTGAAATACGAACCATAGCTACTCCCGATGCTGATGCCACGGTTGGCGTTCAAGGTGAAGCTGGAGGTCGTGACCAGTGTCGGGTTGGAAATGTTGGTGCTCGAACTGGTGCCAATGACCAATTTGCCGGCAGTCGCCGAGCCGGGGACCGCCCCAAGCCGCGCATCGAAATCAATGGTGAGCGACCCGTTAACCACGCTTGTGGTCCCTGTGTAGGTATTGGTTCCCCCTAAAGTGGCGTTGCTTGAGAGCACCGAGCCGCTGCCTGCGATCCCATAGTTGGCCTGATTGGTGATGGTCGTGGTACCGGCTCCAAGCGTGAGGGTCAAGCCCGCGCCCGCTGCGGATGAGAAGCCGCCGCCAGTGACGCTGATTTGAGATACCGAGCCGAAATTATCGCCCGTCAGGGTGCCGCCGTTGACCGTGATGGGTCCTGTGATCGTGTTGGTCCCGGCGAGATCCAGGAGGCCACCACTGACCGTAATGGCTCCTGCGATATTGTTGGTCCCGCTGAGACTGAGCGAACCAGCTCCGGACTTGGTGAGCGAAGCGGCGGTCAGTGCACCGCTAAACCCCCCGGCGTCGGCACCCGAAACAGTGAGCGCGCGGGATCCCAAGTTGAGAGTGCCAGAGCCACCGAGACTTCCCAACGTCAGCCCCCCGGTGAAATTGAGGGCCACTGCGGCGGTGGCACCGAGGTTCAGGCCACCTGTGGCGAGGGTGGTGCCGCTATCCAAGCGCAGCGTGCCGTTCGACATGAAGACGCCTCCCGAATTGGCACCGCTGAGCGCCAATGTGCCATTCCCGGTAACGGTCAGATAGTATCCAGAACTACCGTAAATGATTCCTCCATAGGTGAGAGTGTTGCCGCCGAGATCAAGAATGCAATTATTGCCTTGCCCCGACAGCGCGATGCCCCGGTTTGTCGCAAGTGTGAAGCTCGAGGTGATGGCGAGTGTCGTCGGCACATTGTAACTGCCTTTATAATAGATATTAGCTAGATCGTAGCTGGCGGGCACGGCACCCAGGGCCCGGTCGCCATTGATGCTCAGCGTGCCACTGGTGATGCTCGTGCCGACGACGTTGGTGTTTGTCCCGCCAAGCACGAGAGTGCCGGCCCCTTGCTTGTTGAACCCACCGGCACCCGCCACAATTCCGTTGTAGGTGAGAGTGGTGCCTGCTGCCGTGGTAATCACGTTATTGGCTCCACCGGAGTAGGGCAAAGCGATGCCGCGATTTGCGTTGAGAGTGAATGAAGCGGTGGTGGAAAGCGCGCCTAAGTTGAAATCGATGCGGCCTGCTGAGGCGACGCCAGGGACAGCCCCCAGATTGGCATCGGAGCTAATTTGCAGGGTTGAACCTCGGAGCAAGGTGATGCCAGTGTACGTATTGTTGCCGGACAAGACCAGCGTCCCGATATCCGTGGCTGTGGTCGCGTCGGACACGGCCAACCCCGCGGAACCGGCAATCGGTGCGGATATGACGACCGTGCTTAGGGCTGGATCAATTGAAATATATGGTGTCGTACCGCCGAGAGTCAGGGTGGAGGATCCGGCCAAAGTGACCGTGTTCACGCTGCCGGCTAGGCCACTCGAGTTATAGAACTTGACCGCACTTGCATTGATGCCGCTGCCAAGGGTGACCGTGTAGGAGTTGGCGGTGGCCAAGCCAGCAGCTGCAAAATACGCGATGTTGGGCGTGGTGGCATTATTGACCCAAGCGGCGGTAGCCGCAGTACCAGCCGAACTGGTACTCCAGTTGGTGCTGGTCGTGTTCCAAGTCCCATCCAAAGTGACGCCGCACCCGCTCGCCGCTCCGTTGAGGTCCCAATAATACGTCGATTGTCCCGCAGCGGGCAGGCACCACGCAAAAATGCAGCAAACGCAGGTGAGCAGCAGCCTCATGGCTTTGGATCGGATCTTAATATTCATCTTGTTAGGTCGGTTTATCTGGGTTGGGAGCGGTGTGGAAATTTTTTTTGCAGCAGATGCTATGCCGTGGAAGGGGTGCGGCGCACGCGCCCGCTTGCCTATCCAAATCCTCCGTTCCTGTCTACCTGTCCAATTGGACAGGTAGGTTCATTAGGCGATTTAGACCCAGCTTTTTCTCTGTTTTTGATTCAAAATGCAACTTGGCACCGGGTAGGATGCCGTCACCAGTCGGGAGTCTCCCCTTCCCCCGCCCGGTGGCGAGAACAAAAAGTGGGGGGGGCATCCCCACTTTTTGTTGAACAAATGGTTGATCCAATAGCCGCCCTGCTGGTTTCAGATTTGACAAAAATCTATTCTCGACAATTGGCCACTTGGTCCCTAGCTTGCGGCTCCACACAACAAATCATGATCCGCAAATTCATCCCCAATGCATTGGCCCTCGGGCTCATCGCCGTCACCACCGCCCAGTCCCCGGCCGCCCCGGATGCTCCCGCCACACCTGCTACTGCGGCGGCGGAAGTTCCGGCCGTACCCGAAACACCGGCAAAGCCGGTTTTGGATCCGGCTGTGGTCAAGACGGATTCCTCCTACGCCTTGGGCTTCCGCACAGGCGGTAGCTTCGCCCAGCAATTTGGCCGTTTTGGCGTATCAGTTGGGGATTTGGACACGGAAAGTTTTCTCAAAGGATTCTTGGCCGCCTTCAAAGGTGAGAAGCCCGGCCTCGACGAAGAAAAACTGCAAGCTGCCATGCAAGCTCTCGGCGATTTGCTCCAAACCCGCGAAAAGGACTCCGCTGCCGCCAACCTCGAAAAAGGCAAGAAATTCCTTGAGGAAAATGCCAAGCGCGTCGGCGTGGTGACCACCCCCAGTGGCCTCCAATATGAAGTGCTGGCCAAGGGCGGTGAGGAAAAATACGTCGCTCCGAAGGAAGGTGCTGCTGACAGCAAGGAATTTCTCGTCAACTACAAGGGCACGCTGATTGACGGCAAGGAATTCGACGCATCGCCAGCCGGCAAGCCCGTCCCAATGACCCTTCAGGTGGTCCCCGGTTTCAAGGAAGCCCTCACCACCATGCCGGTGGGAGCCAAATGGAAACTCTTCATCCCCAGCGCCCTCGCCTACGGCGAAGAACGCAAGAGCGCCGATCTCGCACCGAACAGCGTGCTGATCTTCGAACTCGAACTCGTCAAAATCCAAGACGCCCCCCCGCAACAGCAAATGCCCTTCCAAATGCCAGGCGGCCCAGGCGGCCCGGGCGGCCCTGAAGGCGAATAAGTCTTCTGCTGCAAGCCAACCCTTCCATCAAGGTCGCCGTTCATCCGGCGGCCTTTTTTTGTCAGAGTCACGGGGCCTGCTGCGTCTCGCAGCAGGCCGTGGCTGTATGCCTCCGGCACAGTGCCCATGCGAAGTGAATGGAATCCTGCGCCGATCTCAGGCCATTCTCCAATCAACAATCAACAATCGTCACTCATCAATCCATGTGCCCTCTGCCGCCAGAAGAATAAACCGCGTGGCGGACCACCCTGCAAAAATCCGCCGTGCACGGCCTCTTCTTCCCGGACAATTGATTCGACATTGCCGCTCACTGCTGCCTGATTTGCGGTGTGCCGACTGTTCAAATCAAATACCAAACGTTCCATCCGTCGATCTGGCCAAAAATGATAGGCGAGGTATCGCGTGACGCCATGCCCGGTGCGCTGGTGCAAGTGCTCGGCAAAGAAGGCACCCCCTTCGGCTGGGGACTGTGGAACCCAAAGTCGCGGATGCCTCTGCGCGTCGTCAGCCACTCATTGGAACCTGTTGACGAATCATTTTTCACAACGGCGATTCGCCGCGCCGCCGGGTTGCGCCGTGAGATCCTCAAACTCGACGCCGATACCGATTCGTACCGGGCGATCCACGGTGACGCGGATTTTCTGCCCGGCATGGTCGCCGACAAGTTTGCCGACGTCCTCTCGGTGGAAATCACCAACCTTGCCGCCTGGCAGCGCCTGCCGCAGTGGTTGCCGCTGCTCCACGAGTGCTTCGGAACCCGTCGCCAAACCATAAGCGTGGACCCCGATCTCGCCCGCGTCGAAGGCATTCCGCGGGTTGGCGGCGCAGTTTCCGACAACGTGCGCTCAGTCAAAATCCGCGAACACGGGATCCGCTACGAGGTCGATTTCAGCCAAGGCCACAAAACCGGCTTCTTCTGTGACCAACGCAACAACCGGAAAAACTTCGGTGCACTGGCGATCGGCCGCAGCGTGCTGGATTTGTGTTGTTATACCGGCGGTTTCGCCATTGCTGCGGCTCTCGGCGGAGCCAGCGATGTCTCCGCAGTGGACCTGGATGAAACCGCCGTGGCGATGGCCAAGCGCAATGCCAACCTCAACTCCGCAAAGGTCAAATTCACCCATGCCGACGTGTTCACCTGGTTGCGCACAATGATCGAGAACGGCCGCAAATGGGACTTGGTGGTCGCCGATCCGCCGAAATTCATCCACGGCCGAGAAGACGAACTCGGAGTCGCCAAATACGCCGATCTCAACAAGCTTGCGCTGCAACTCGTCGCTCCCTCAGGACTCTTCGTCACCTGCTCTTGTTCCGGCCAGCTGGGTGCGGGCGAGTTCGAGAGAATCGTTATCACCTCCGCCCACCGCCGCGACCTTCGCCTCCAAACATTTGATCGCACCGGTGCCGGCCCCGACCATCCCACCCTCTCCAACTACCCGGAATCCCGTTACCTCAAGGTCCTCTGGTCAAGGGTCATCTCATAAATCCTGCTCAATCGCCTTGAGCGTTAGAAACAGCTCATTCCAGCGGCGCTGGCGTGGCTCGAGAGCTCGTTTCTCACTGGCCAGATGGCGGCGGATGGCAGCCAACGAATCCGCATAATCTTGGAACACGATGCGCAGGGCTTCTTCATAGTCCGCTCGCAGGGTGCTGGCATACGCACCACAGGTGTCTAACAAACGCTCGTGAAACTCCGCAATCAGCGACCTGCGGGTGAGCCGGGCAATAAGCAGGCCGGCAATACCGAAAACCGCCGACAAGCCGCAAAACACCGCCGCGCCCCATGGCAGCGCCCATGCCCCACAAGTAGCCCCGGCCGTCAGCAACCAGAGGGTGGTGAACGTGAATGATTTCAGGGCGACGTTGCGGCGCAACAGGTCCTTGCCCAACTGGTGGCGCACATTCAGGTTGCCAATCCCTTGACTGGCCGCCCGTCCGAGACGCTGCACGAAGCGCCGACGCGCCACAGCCAGAGTGTCATCGAGTTGCACCGCATCGCCCAAATCCACGCCGAGGGCTTGGCGCACACGGGCCGCAACCTCGTCCCAGTGGTTGCGGCAGGCATCAGCAACTTCGGCACCATCCGTTTGAGCCACGGCTTCCACGGTCGCCTGAAGCCGGGCGATAATGACGGCTTCCATTTCCTGCCCGGTTCGGTCTCCAACGAAAAGCCGCCAAACCGAACGCAGCGCCCCTAACCGCTTGCCCAGCAATTTTGCCACGCCCACCGACTCGCTTTGGAACACCTCCGCCACCCCGGTGAGATGGCGCGGCAGACGGCTGAGGAAATGCTCGCGCATGCCGTCGATTTCCCGCTCAATGGTTTCCAACAAATCTCCATTGGCATGGATGCCGCGGGTTAGACCATCGATTTGCTCATCGACGCTGCGCAAGGCGGCGGCCGCCTGAGCCCAGGAATTTTTCAATATGGTCAGGCGCGATGGGGAGGAGCACACCTTGAGGGAGATGAATTCCTCAAGGGCGGGATAACCACTGGCCGCGAGCATGGCCGCAGCCGCTGGCACGGAGCGCTTGGCCTCGCAGGCAAGTTTGGCTGCCACGGCGAAGATCGGTGGGACGCTGCCGATGCGCTTGAGTGAGAGGTCGCGCAAATGGCCCAGGATCACCGAAATATCTGCGGTGGCGTGCTGATCGATTTGCTGAAGAATAAAAACCGCCCGGGTGAGCTCGGCCTCAGACAGCCGAGAGACAAAATTCCATGTCGCCGCGCCCCACGGGTTGGATGCCGGAAACACCACGCAAATCAACTCGACACCAGCTAACAATCCATCCAACTGCGGTTGCCAAGTGTTGCCTGGTGCATTGGTCCCAGGCGTATCCACCAGATTGAAATCGCGCAGCCATGCCAGCGGTTGGTAGTGCTCCACCAACCATCCGGTAGCTGCCACCTCGCGGGGGGATTCACCGTAGCGGTAGTAAATCACCTTCTTGGTTTCCGGCAGGCGGTTGACGCGGCACAAGTCATGGCCGAAAAGACCGTTGAGGAACGTGGATTTGCCAGCATTCACTTCGCCGCAAACGACAAAAAGAAAGGGTTGGCCCAACCCGTGTCCGAATCCGGCAGGCGGCAAAGAGCGGGCTAGATCGCTGCCGGTTTCCGCAGCAAGCGCCCCAATATCCCCCAGCAACTCTGACAAGCGCTCGCGGGCCGCGAAGTAACGCTCGCCTAACATGTTGGCTGGCTGGGTTTGAAGGGGGGGGATTAGTGAACGGGTGCCTTCACCGTCACTCGGGCAGTGGCCATCTCGCCTCTCATCGCTAACAACTGCGACACAGTGACGAATTTGAATCCTCGCTGCAGCAGCCCATCCAGCGTGGCGGGCATCGCATCAACCGTCTGGCCGTGCAGGTCATGAGCCAGA
The DNA here is from genome assembly GCA_903875675.1 of Akkermansiaceae bacterium. Classification (GTDB taxonomy): domain Bacteria; phylum Verrucomicrobiota; class Verrucomicrobiia; order Verrucomicrobiales; family Akkermansiaceae; genus Luteolibacter. The sequence continues at coordinate 6,648 of CAIQXC010000771.1, read as the reverse complement.
ATAATGCTGCCCGGGGTGGTGGCGCTTACGATGCGGGAGCAGACGACGCTAGGTCCGGGGCGCTTCCAATCCAAGGGATCGATCGACCACAGGATGATCGGATAGCCGAATTCGGCATTCACCCATTCGCGCTGGCGCGTCAGCATGCCACCGAAGGGTGGGCGCAGGGTGAGGGGTTGCACACCGGCGGCACGCTGCACAGCGTCGCGGGTGCGGCTGAGTTCCTGGCGGATTTCCGAGTCGCTCATTTTCGAGAACAAGCGGTGGCTGTAGCTGTGATTGCCGATTTCGTGACCCTCGGCCACCACCCGGCGCACCACTTGCGGATAGAGATCGACGTTGCTGCCGACCATATAAAAAGTGGCCTTGATATTGCGGGCACGGAGCATGTTGAGCAGGCGCGGGGTGTTTTTCGGATGCGGTCCGTCGTCGAAAGTGATGGCGATGTACTTATCAGCCATCGGGATGCGTGAAAAGGAAATGCCCGCGCCCTTGGTATAGTCGGCACGCAAGTTCATATCCGGATTGCGCGGCACCGGTCCGTGCAGCGCCGGAGTGCGGTAGCCGGTATTGTTAGTGGTTTTGAGAGGGCCGGAGGTTGGCGGGGGGGGGGGTGGTGGCAGCTTGGACTTATCTGATCCACAGCTTCCGAGCGAGGCTGAGAGTAAAACCAGCCCCAAAATTGCCATCAAACGTTTCATACGAGAATTCACTGCGTTGCGCATATTAAAAAGAAGCCGAATATCGACGGGAATACCAATTTGTCACGCCCCGATTATCCGCAATATGACAAATATCAGATTGCCTAGGTAGCCAGTGCGCGGACTCCGGCCTTAGAATGGCCCTTGGGCTGGTGCGATAAAGCGCTCTAGCAAAGGGTGCAGAGCCTCCACTGTGGCGGCTGGCCACAGCGCTTGGGGGGTCATGATTGCGCCATCCAGGGCCCGGTGCTCGGGCCAGTCGGCCACAGCAGGAATCCTTGCAATGGCTGCCGAAAGTATCTGTTTGGCGGCCGCCACGTTGGCGTGCAGGTGGGCGATGATGGCCCCGGCACTCACCGGTTCCTCCTCGGTTTTCCAACAATCGTAGTCGGTGATCATGGCCAGGGTGGCCAGGGCGATTTCCGCTTCGCGTGCCAGCTTGGCCTCGGGTAAATTGGTCATGCCGATCACGTCGAACCCGAGTTGGCGGTTAAGCAGGCTTTCGGCGCGGGTGGAAAACGCCGGGCCGTCCATGTTGACGTAAGTGCCGCGATCATGGCACGTGAGGCCGGCGGCCATGCTGCACTCGCGCAGAATCCCCCGCATGCCGGCACTCACCGGATCGGCAAATCCAACATGCGCGACGATCCCCCGTCCAAAAAACGTGTGCCGCTCGCTGCCGCTGGTGCGGTCAAAAAACTGATCCGGCAGCACCACGTCACGCGGGCGGTATTCCTCCCGCAAACTGCCCACAGCCGTGACGCAGATGAGCCAGCGCACGTTGAGGCTGCGCAACGCCCACAGGTTCGCCCGGTGATTGATTTCACTCGGCAGCAAGCGATGGCCCCGGCCATGGCGGGGCAAAAACCACACTTGGCGGCCGCTCAATCGGCCTCCGACCAAGGCATCGGAGGGTTCGCCAAAAGGTGTGACCACGACCCGCTCCTCGGATTTCTCAAATCCTTCCAACTCATAAAGTCCACTGCCGCCGATGATGCCAATTGCCAATTCCATGCGCCTTGCCTAGCCGCACCCACCCCAAACCGCAAGCGCGGAAAAGCCACCTCCGAAAACATTTCCCGTACCCTCCGCCGGTAACCCACGAAAGAGAATTGAACCCGGTACCGTAAAAAGCGAGCTGGCTGAACTGCGGGTTCAAAATTTCATCGCCCAAGCAGCCGTGAATGATTGCCCCTCAAAGAAAATTCCCGGAAACTACCAACCTGCCACAGGGCTCCATCGTACAGAGATCGTCTAACAATAAATAATATGACAAAGAGAATGATCGGATTGGTGCTGCTTATGTTTGCAGGAGCCGCCCTGGCTGAACCGGAACCACCCACTGCGGGGCTTCTGCACGTGAAGGGAGGGCGGTTCCTCACCTTGAACACGGTGATCCGCGTGAACCAGATCGAGGCGGCGCGCAACTTGAATGAAGGTGAGGACGAGGCGCTCATCCATACGCCCGCAACCGTGGCCGCGTTCCGTGATGCGATATCCAAGGGGTTCCCGGGCGCAAAAATGACCTGGGCCTTTTCATGGCTAGCGCTCCATGATGAGCGGCCGAATTATGCTGCTATCAGGAAACAGGTTGCAGGTTATCATGAAAAGTATGGTGATGAGATCACATTTATTCCGGGTGGCTATTTCGCGCCGATGTACAGCACCCGTGCTCAAGTCAACCTGGATATCAAGGAGGCGCTTCTCAAGATCCGCGACATGGTTGGAAACGGATATAAACCCAAAAGCCTGGTGGCCGGTTTCCTGTCTGCCGAGAATTTGCGCTATCTGGCTGAAGAGGAAGGAATCCATGTCTGCCAGGGCACGATTTGGAGCCAATATGGCATCGACAACGGGGATGGTGACGGATCGATCAGTTACCCCTATTTTCCGAGCCGCGAGCATGCTTGCAAGCCCGCCCAGGGGAAGGCTGACTTCATTGATTGTGTGAACCTGGATGGTTGGACCTGCGATTTTCTCTGCGCGCGCCGATTCGGGTTTGAAGGCGGTTTTAACAGCCGTCTCGGGGTCGGGCCCATCGAGTCGTATCGCAATCTAGGCGTGGAGAAAGGCATGGCCGAAGTGATGGCGGTCACGGCGAATCACTTTGACGATGGCTTCACCCACAATGGCTTCGGCTGGGTGACCAATTGTTGGGAAATTAGTCTGGTGAAGGGTCTCCCTCCAGAGGTTCTGCCCTGCCTGACCCAATGGCTCCAGAACGTGCGGCAACGCTGGCCTGATGTCCAGGTTCTGACGCAGGGAGAGTTCGGCGAGGCATGGCGGCGAGAGCATCCTGACAACCAAGGTTTGAACTATCAGTTTGTGCAGCGTGGCACGGGCATCGGCGGCTCGGAGCCCAATTTGGAGATCCGCTGGTTCATGAACACCGATTTCCGGATGGCGATTTTGCGCAATTGGCAGAAAGAGGAACCCGGCAAGGTCATCGACTTCACGCGCTATGATCTCAAGGCGGAAGAGCCCAAGGATCTGGGCCGCAACTGGAGCCTGATCAACCGCATCAACCAGAAGAACCGTCGGCCGGAAGATGCTCCCGTGCTTTTGAAGGATCTCACCCATGAGGAGCAGGCGCTGATCGGCAAGCACTATCCGGAACTCTTAGCCGCTGGGTCCAACGCGTCGCAATTCCTGGATGTCAAGCTGTCCCCCCGACAGCCTGCGATTGATTCGCTGGCCGTCGATAGCCTCGGCCATGGCAAGTGCGCCGACAACACGCTGCATGCACCGGAGGATTCAGCTGTGACGTTCAAATCCCGGAAAAGCGCCAACGGGCTCGAGTACCGCCGGTCCAACACCCCCGACGACGTCGCCCCGGGTTGGACGATTGAAACGACGGAGCGCGCGATCCGACTCGTCTCACAATACTCGGCAACGGAGCAGCCCGGCCCGGTCGTCTGCAACTTTGACACAACGCGCTGCCACACCACACTGCTGGGGCTTTTCCAATCAGACGGCCGCATGTCGCTGCCGGCCGTCTTGCATCTACCCGGCCACGGCACGTTCCGCGTTACCGGTCCCGGATCGTTAGGATATGAATCGGGCGAGGGGTTTGTGAAGGTCACGTTTCCTGCCTCAAGCGCCGCCATGCCGCAGGTGGAATATCGGCTCGATGTCACTGCGATTTTCCCGACGCTCGCCGGTGTCGATGGCGACCCGCGCTTCGACGGTTTCAAGCGCAACTGGCTGAACGTGCTGCAACTCAATCCCAGCCGCCGCGTGCTTTCGAACCACGCCGCCAGCGATACCTGCGGGTTCTGCTACTACGAGTATGCCGACATCGCCCTGCATACTCCGCCGCTGGCGGAAAACCTCACCGCATTGGACGTGGTACGCCAGAGCCTCGAACAGGTACTGGCCGGAACCAAGACCTACGGCATGCCGGGCTACGGCGATTTTCCCGAGGTTACTGCCGATACCTATCCGTCATTGATCATCGCCGCCTACGACTGCACGCTTGGCAACAAGAACCCGCATTGGCTCGAAACGCACTATGCAGGCATCCGCCAATGGGCCGACACGATGCTCGCCACCGACCGGCAGGGCGACGGTCTGGTCAAATACGATTCCGTCACCGGCAATTCCGGCTCTTGGAACGAGGGACAACCCAAGAAGCGGCCTTCTAACTGGTGGGACACGATTGGCTTCGGACATGAAGACGCATACGCCAATGCCCTGGCATACCGCGCCCTGCGCGGCATGGAAAGCATGGCAACCGCAATGAACAACGCCGACGATGCGACGCGTTACCACGCTGCGGCTGAGAAATTGCGTGCGGCCTTCTTCGACACCTTCTACAATCCTGCCACAGGAGTGCTGGCCGGGTGGCACAGCGCCGACGGCCAACTCCACGACTACTGCTTCCTGTTCGTCAATGGCATCGCCATCCACTACGGTCTAGTCCCCAAGGACAAAGCCAACGCCATCATGGATCGCCTCATGGCCAAGATGCGCGAGGTGGGTTATACCTGTTTTGATCTCGGCCTGCCCGGGAACCTGGTTTCCGTGGCTCGCAAGGACTATGCCCACAAAGAACCACGTTTTGGCGGCGGACTACGCGAGGACAACGCCGACGGATTTCAGCGCTATGAAAACGGTGGTGCCACCGCCTGCTTCGCCTACTTCACGCTCGCCGCGCTGTACGACCTGGGGCGTTGTGATGAGGCCGACCGCATGCTTCTGCCGATGTTGCAAGCATTCGAAGACGGCAAATTCGAAGGAAAGGGCGCTAACGGTCTGAGCAACGATTGGCGGGCCTGGGACGGAACCGCCTGGGGTTACGAAGGCTTTTTGGTGGATAACTACTACGCATTGCTGGCGGTTCTGGCCCGCGGCAACTCCGCAAAGCCAAACGGCACGTCGGGTGAGATTGGACCTTAGCCAGTCTTGCGCCTTGGGTCACAAGGCGCAGCCTCGCCAGGCGATATTCGCAAAATTAGTTTCATTTATAGACATCAACCAAGACAATTTGTCTGTCACTCTGTGGGGTACAGTGGGTCGAGGGTTCAGAATTTGGGCCTTTCAAGGAATCTAAGGGAGAGATTCAACATCACCAAGCCGATGAGTGATAGAATCGACAGCGACATGGCGGCCTCCACTAACATAAATCCTCGCCGCCACTTTCCAGCCTTGCCGCATGCAGCACATCGCGCTGAGCTAGGGCTATGACTGGGATGTTTAGCGCTTGGGCTTGGCGGGCCACCACGCGTTGGACGTGCTTCTTCTGAAGCCGCCACAGCTGCGGTTGCACCGCACAAAAAATGGGACACGCCCGGCCAAACTGCCGCCCTCGATGCCGCAGTTCCCGGCAGAGACATGGAATCCCAGCTGTGGACTGGATCGGTTTGTCAAGAGTTGCCCACTGACCCCGTTTCCCGCGCGAGAACGGAAGCAAGCTCACCTCTTTTGAACGGCTTGGAGAGGAATTCGTCCATACCGGCAGCGAGGTATTGATCGCGGTCGCCGGGCATCACGTTTGCGGTCAGGGTGATGATCGGGACATGACTTCCAGACTTCGCCTCGAGTTGGCGGATTTTTCGGGTGGCTTCCATTCCGCTCATTCCCGGCATCACGACGTCCATGAGGATGGCAACATATTTTCCGGGAACGAATGCCTCGACAGCCGCGCCCCCGTCGGCGGCAAATTCTGCGCGGTAGCCGAGGCTCCGAAGCATTTTGCCCGCCAGCATGCGATTTTCCGGGTCGTCCTCAACGACGAGCACCGGATGAGATTCCCGGGGAATTTCGCCCATTTGGACTGGCGATGGGGGCTGTTGTTGCACCGATTTTTTTCTTTCCCAATCTAAAATTGGGGGAGGCACGGAGGTCATCCCACTGGCAGAGAACGTTGCTGATTCCAGTGGGTGGTGGAAGGTGAACGTGCTTCCTTTGCCAGGAATCGAGGCGACCGTGATTGAGCCGCCCATGGTTTCGGCCAAGCGCTTTGAGATGGCGAGGCCGAGCCCGGTGCCTCCGAACGCCCGAGTTGATGTTGAATCCACCTGTGTGAACGGTTTGAACAGGAGCCCGATTGTCTCGGGTGAAATCCCGATGCCCGTGTCCTCGACTGAGAAATCGAGGAACCGGCGCTCTGCGTCGGGTGCCACGCGGAGGACAACCGATCCGCTGGATGTGAATTTGACGGCGTTGCTGAGGAGGTTGATAAGGATCTGGCTGATCCGGAGTGCGTCGCTGGTGATTTGGTGTGGCACGTCTCGACTTGTTTCGCAGCGGAAGGTGAGTCCTTTCTCAGCGGAGGATGTTTTGACGATCAGAGCGGACTGCTCGACGACCTCGGTGACCGTCATTGGAGCAACGTCGAGGGCCAGTTTGCCTGCCTCAATGCTGGAGAAATCGAGGATATCTTTGACAATCGCCAGGAAGATCGGAAGGCACACGTCTGAACTCCAGTCACCTGAAGCTATCGCGT
>CAIQXC010000770.1 GCA_903875675.1 Akkermansiaceae bacterium | reverse complement strand
CCCAACAAGACGGTGGTGGCATCGCTCTTGAACCACCCTCTCACCCTTCAACCACGCCTTCAAAGTCGCGTGCCACCCCTCAACGTACAAATGAAAACATGATTGAACTTGTCAGAGACCCCGACTCCGTAAAGATAGGATTTTACCAGAGTGTACTGGAGGATGCTGGAGGATGCTGGAATTCAAACGTACCTACGAAATGCGGATGGTTCGAACATGGCGGGCGTGATGATCTTCGACGTATACCCCGCACTCTGCGTCGTTAACGACTCAGATGTGGAGCAGGCGAATGCATTACTGAGCCGCATCGCCGTGCCAGTGACCTTCAAAGCAGATCGGGTGGACAAGCCCTGGTTGGTGATCTGGTGTTCCATTGCTCTGTTTGGACCACTCATTGTAGCAGGGCTAGTCGGAATCATTTGGTCGATCTTTGCGCAAGGTGACGTTTCAGAACCGGTGGCGGCTATTACCGACGATATCCCTCATCCAGTTGTTGTTTGCTGCCATGACACCGGTTGGAGCCGCGATGGTGATCAAGGCGAGCGCATGCAGTATCGTTATCGTCATGGGGTCTGTGGACTTTCGATCACGACGGCTGGAGCGATCTGGCCGCGCACCTTGCCAACACCGATCCCAACAATGCCAACTCGACCCCCTATGACACCGACAACGACGGACTGGCGGACGCATGGGAAATCGCGAATTTCGGCAATCTGTCTCAGGACGGCGCAGGTGATGCGGATGGGGACGGGGCGTCCAATCTTCTCGAGTTCGCAATGGACTCGAATCCCACCTCCGCCTCCTCGCTGCCGGCCCCTCATCTGGTATTGGCCGACACGAACGCCACGCCGGGCAAAGAGTTGGTGATAATATCCGCCGTCCGAGTCGGCGCCGTGTTTGCCGCCGATGGTCCTGCACAGATGGCGAGCATTGATGGCATCACCTATCGCGCCTGCGGCAGCACAACCCTTGTGAATTTCGATGCCCCCGTCGAAACGCTGGCCATGCCGCTGGCACCGGCGCTGCTGCTTGGCCTCCCCGTGCTGGACGCCGGCTGGGAATACCGGGCCTTCCGCCTGGCGGGTTCCGACGGTCCCGCCGATAAGGGATTCCTGCGGATGCAGGTCAGCCATTGATGCCTCCACCATCGTCGCCGCGAATTCCTATCTCGACAGCGGCAACCTCGTGCTCGGCGTGCGCCCTGGCAGTTTTCCCGCCACCGATGGCACGACCCAACCCTACTCGGAGGGCATGATTTATTCGCAGGGGAAATTCGATTATGCCGATGGTTATGTCGAAGTCAGCGCGATGTTCTCCAGCGCGAACGGCACCTGGCCGGCGTTCTGGATGCTGAAAAGCGGCTGGCCGCCGGAGATCGACGTGGCGGAATGGTTCAAGAGCCAGAATAACCGCATGCACACCGGCCTCGCCTATGATAACAGCGGCACCACCGTGTGAGATGATGTCAATACCTATGACAGCAGCATCGGCGACACCTGGCACCTTCACCACGGGTCCGACCTCGTCTCCGATCAAAAACCTAACGTAGCAACATCCATCAAGATCATCCATTGCGAAAACTCCAGGAAATTGACCTGCACCCGCGCCAAGAATACTGCGCCGAAAATGCTTGGCATGCCATCTGATATCGGCTAGAGAAGGGAACTGACAAGAGAGCCGATAATCGACACCTGTATCAACCCGAACCCAAAATCAACTCCCATGCAATCCATCAGGAACCTGACCCGCTTCACCTACGAGACCCCCGCTTCCCAAAACTTCCGCATTGCCGTCGGCAGCGGTCCATGCCTGAATACAGCGATGAATCCGCGCGAAGAAGTATCACCCCGGGCGCACCCGTCCAGCCTTCGAGTCCCGCAGGGGATACTGGCGTGCTTGATTGCGGGATCGTTCGTGTTCATTGTCGCCGGCCCGCCAGTTAAGGCTGGCATTGTTGCCGAGGTCTTGCGGTCGGTGAGCGACAACGCGAAGTTGAAAAGGGCCGAGAGCGACCTGATGGTCGTTTCCACCTGCCTGGAGATGTACAAGCTGACTGGCGGCGGGTATCCCACCACCGAGCAAGGTCTCAAGGCCCTGGTTGAGAAGCCCGCTGTTGCGCCAATCCCTCAACAATGGGCACGGATCATGCAAAAAATGCCCGTGGATCCATGGGGCCATCTCTATCAATACCGGTTTCCCGGCAAGAAGGATCCGACCAAGTACGAGCTTTTTTCACTCGGGCCGGACGGCGTGGCGGACACCGCGGATGACGTGCGCAGTGACGGGTGAAGACGCCACAATCCAGGCACACTCCTGCTCGACAGTTGGTGCAGACCTTGTGCTGCACTGCGGCCGGTATAGGTTCCCGTGTTAAGCTGCGCCTCACCGACGTCGCCACCGCCGAGACCCTGCTGCGCCTCGTCCAAAGCGTGCCCAGCCCGAAGGCCCAGCCGATCAAGCTCTGGCTCGCCCTCAGCCCCAACGGGGCATCCCACGCCAGCCCAGGGCAATGCCCTGGGTGGTCGTCCCATCTCAGCCCCAACGGGGCATTTCATGTTAGCCCAGGGCAATGCCCTGGGTGGTCGTCCCATCTCAGCCCCAACGGGGCATTTCATGTTAGCCCAGGGCAACGCCCTGGGTGGTCGTCCCATCTCAGCCCCAAAGGGGCATTTCATGTTAGCCCAGGGCAACGCCCTGGGTATGCGCGGCGGCCATTGAATCTAGGGCTGAAAGCCCGACCCAACGGCCGCACGGTTATACCGGGCTTTCAGTCCTCAATATCATTCCAATCCGAGGGACGTTACAACAAATTCAACCACGAAGATCCGCAACTTCTCATCACTTGCCGTGGAGCAACATGCGGATCTGTCAACATACCTGAGTGCGGACAGCACCCGCGGTGTGCCTGAAGCAGGGCCGCAAGAGCGGCTGAGCACCACGGGAGACAACCTGCCGAACGTGGTGCAGTATTTGAAGGAAGGACATGAGGATCGGTTGAACATGATCCTCCACAAACTGGCGAAGCGGGTGCCCCGGTTGGAAAAGGTGGAGGCCACAGTGATGCTTGACGGCCGCCTGCTGCTGCAAGTGAAGGACGCGCCTTTTGAAAAGCCGGTGATGACGAAATTCGCCTCAGACGGGACCCTCAAGATGCTGGCGTACCTGACGCTGCTTCATGACCCCGAAGCGCCGCAACTTATCGGCATTGAGGAACCGGAAAACCAGTTGCACCCGCGATTGCTGCCCGAACTGGCGGAGGAGTGCCGTGCCGCTGCCGCGGCCTCTCAGTTGATGGTGACGACTCATTCGCCCTTTCTGGTCAATGCCCTGCGGCCACGCGAGGTATGGGTTCGCTATCGAACGGAGGCCGGCTTCACACAGGCCCGGCGTGCCTCGGAGATGAAGGGAATTGCCGAGTTCATGGAACATGGCGCGCTGCTGGGGCAGCTCTGGATGGAAGGACACCTCGAGGTGGGAGACCCCCTCACCAACAGTGGTGCGGAAGTGCGCCCCTCACGCAAGCCCAATCCCCGCTGAGCCATGCACCTCGAACGGCTTCTCGAAGAGCCATCGGCGGAGGCATTCTTTGCCGGGTTTCTGCCCAAGATCATGCCAGCGGGCTCGACGCGGAACCTCATCCATTTTTAAGGCAAGACAGATCTGCTGGCCAATCTGGGGAATCGTCTCAAAGGCTAACCACCTCGCAGAAACTCTCGACAGGCGTGGACGCTCGCAACATCCGCAACATCGTGCTGATGCGGCCCATCAGCTCGATCATTGAATTCAAGCAGATCATCGGGCGTGGCACCCGTCTCTACGTCGGCAAGGACTACTTCACGATTTACGACTTCGTCAAAGCACATCTCCATTTCAGCGATCCCGAGTGGGACGGCGAACCGCTTGAACCAGAGCCGTGCAAGAAGTGCGGTAGCGATCCATGCGTGTGCGAAGTGGAGCCTCCCCAGCCCTGCGCCAAGTGTGGCAAGCAGCCCTGCGAGTGCCCGAAAGAGAACTGCCCCGATTGCGGCAAGCACCCCTGCCAGTGCCAGCATGCACGGAAGGTGAAAGTGAAAGTGAAGCTGGCCGATGGCAAGGACCGCGCCATCCAGCACATGACGATGACCAGCTTCTGGTACCCGGACGGCACGCCCATGTCGGCGCAGCAGTTCATGGAGATGCTATTTGGCAAGCTGCCGGACTTTTTCAAAAATGAGGACGAACCCCGCTCAATATGGAGCGCACCCGACACGCGGGCCAAGCTCATGGAGGGGCTTGCCGAAGGCGGATTGGGTCACGACCAAATGACCGAGATGCAGGTGATTATTGATGCCGAGAAAAGTGACCTGTTCGATGGGCTGGCCTACGTCGCCTACGCGCTGCCCCCGCTCACCCGTGAGGAGCGGGCGACCACCGCCAAGGTCAAAATCAGCAACCATTTCAACATCAAGCAACAAATCTTCCTCGAATTTGTGCTGTCCCATTACGTCAACGTCGGCGTCGAAGAGCTGGATGCCGCCAAGCTCAATCCCTTACTCCGCCTCAAGTATCACGATTCCCTCCCCGACGCCGTGGCCGACCTGGGCACGCCAAAGCAAATCCAAGAGGTCTTCATCGGCTTCCAGAAATTCCTCTACGGCCCGGCGGCGTGAGCAACCAAGGGTGAGAAATCATGAAGCGCGGTCAGTTGGCTGGGGGCGGGCAGACCGCCGCTCAGGCGGGATCTTCCGCGCTGGCTGCCAACCGGGCCATGACTTGTTCCGGGTGTTTGCGCCACTCCCTGGCCATTCTCAAAAGCTCCTGCGGCACCAGTTGCTCGACTTCCTGTTCGTTGGGCTGGCTGCATCCGTTGATGGCCTGATGGATCAGGCGGGAGAGCAGCCGGCCGCGCAGGTTCATGCGGCGGGAGGCGATTTCCAACAGGAAATCTGTCCAAAGACCCGAAGGCGGCGAGCCACTGGACCTCCAGCGACCTCGCCTACAGCCGCCTTGGCAGCTCCGCCCTCACCAACTGGGCACGTGAGACAGCCGTCCTGGTGCGCGTCAAGACGCCCGATGGCGACCCGCCCACGTTCCAGCTCCAGAACTCAGTGTTCGACCTCAAAAGTGCCACGAGGTCGAGCAAGCTCAATTCCGTGAAATGGGAGGACTGGTTCCATCGCCCGATGGGGTCAGTCCTCCTGAGTAACTCATTGTAAGTTATTGAATAGGAACGAGTTGGAAGCCATGCTTTTCGGCTAATTTTTTGAGAGTTTTGAGACGTTTCTTCTCAACTCCGGGGTTG
>CAIQXC010000769.1 GCA_903875675.1 Akkermansiaceae bacterium | reverse complement strand
CTTCGCCTCGCGCCGCTGGCGTTACCGGCGGGCATTTCAATCGGTCAGAACGTTATCGTAGTCGGGCATGGGGTCCACGTCGTCGAAGGGAACGCGAAGGTAATTTCCGGTGTCCCCCGGTGTGGACACCGGGGTCGGCGGGTCATGCCAGGCACCCAGATGGCGGAGGATTTTTTCCGCGACGCCGCGGTCATCAATCAGGGCCATGACGCGCATGGGGTGCTGGCAGACCGGGCAGCGGAGCGGGTCAACATGCCAGACGCGCAGGATCAAGTCCCGCCAGCGTTTTGAGGGCAGATTTAACGGCGGTGGCGGGGAGAGTCCCGGGCGGCGGACCACCAGACCGGCCGGCCGGCCGCGCTGCCGCACGCCCCGGGTCTTGTTGCTGTACCAGCCGTAATAGCGGACCATTTGGACGCCTTTGTCGGGGATGTGCTGGGTGATGGCGGCGAGAAAGTCGGTGGGGCTGAAGACTTCGAAGTTGCGGTTGATCTTGGCGTTGAGGCGGGAGCGGTAGATGATGGTGTCGGTGGGCCATTCCATGGTCATCTTTCCGACGGAGAAGGGGTTGCGCAGGATGTATTGGGCCAGTTTTTCGAGGTCGGCTGGGGCTTCGGGCGGGACACTTTCACCGGCGTGGACGTTGAAGCCGCTGTGTTTCCATGAGTAGAGGATCCGGACGCGTTCCGGCGGGAGGAGTTTTTGCGCGACCAGGAGGTTGATGACCTTGGCGCGGAAGAGTTCTTCGAGGGGCCGGAGGGGCGAAGGTGGGAGGGGCCGGAAGGTGTCGGCTGGAGGCTGGAGGCTGGAGGCTGGAGGCGGTTCGCAGAGAAAGAGGCCGTCGGCGACGAGGGCGTGGATGTGAGGGTGGAAATCAAGGTATTCGCCAAAGGTGTGCAGGGTCAGGATAATGCCCGGGACGCCGGCGGGGCCGTTCAGGGCGGTGCGGAGGTATTCGGTGAGGCTTTGGTGGGCCAGGGTGCAGAGGGATTTGAGCAGATAGCGGTGGCGCTGGAAATACGGGCGCAGCATTTTGGGGATAGCTAGGACATAATGGCGGTGGGGGACGGGGGCGATGACTTGGTGGAGAATGAAGCGGGCGGTGGTCTGGACATTTTTCTGGTGGCAGGAAGGGCAGAACCAGCGGCACTTGCAGGAGAAGGCGAGGAGGTATTCGTGGCGGCAATGGTCGCAGCGGATGCGAGCAAAGCCGCGGGCTAGATCGCCGCAGTCGAGGAATTTGTGGACGACTTCCGGGATGATGGGGCGCAGGACGCCGTAGCGCGGCTGGTAGGCCTCCGGGTAAATCTCCGCGAATTCGTCGTAGTGGCGACGGGCGCATTGCCAGAGCGGCGATTTTTTCGGATTTTTGGCGTGATAGACTTGCATTGGTCCACCGGCCAGCATAAAGGGGAGGTGTGCCATCTAACGGCACAGGTGCAAAAACATGAAAAACACGACTCGGCCGCAGTATCACCGGCTGCAACGCATCCTGGAGATGATCCGCGCCGGCACCCGGGCAGGGAGCCTGCCGAACTGCAGTCATTTCCGGCGGGAGCTGTCGGTATCCCGCCGGACGGTGATGCGCGATCTGGACTGCCTGCGGGATGAGCTCAACGTTCCGATGGCGTACGATGATTCCCGGAAGGGCTTCCGGCTGACCGATGCCACGTTCCAACTGGCACCGGTGGAGTTGACGCGAGGCGAGGTGTTCAGCTTCTCGATTGCGCGAAAACTGCTGGAGCGGTTTGAGGGGACACCGCTGGAACTGGATATGCGCTCGGTGCTGGCGAAAATAGCCGACAGCCTGCGGGGAACGGTCTCGCTGGATGTCGAATCGCTCACGGAGATCGG